>NZ_JAYFQR010000013.1:0-22208 GCF_034926885.1 Aminobacterium sp. | reverse complement strand
GATGTCATGGCGGGTTTACCTCCTATATCCTTTATTTTGGTTGTTTGAGCAACACCAGTATAAAGGAGAGGTGCCCGCCTTTTTCATTATCTCTTTCACTTTACCTAAGTAAACGGAACGAAACTCTGGCCCATCTACAGTGGAGGCTCATATGAAGGATGACACGATTTATACCAAGTTAAAAAGCATTCATAACAAAGTACAGGGGTATATCGCATCCAACCTATCAAGCGTTTCTGGTATTCGACATGAAGAAACCCAGAGGCTTAAAGAAGTGCGGGAAAAACTCGAATACATTCAGAGAAATATTTATGAAACTATTGAAGCTTCTGACAAAACGGAGCAGGCTTATAAAAGTGCTCGTCAACGTTTAGTTGATGCTACACGTGATGAAGATGAGAAGTCTCAGCAACAAGCTTATGATCGTGCCGAGCAGCTTATGAAAATGCAGGCCACCTTAGAAGAACGTGAGCGTAGCTTACGTCAACAGCGTGAATACTTAATGAAAGAAGAACGGGAAATCATACAATCCCTTGCACGCAGTGACGAAATGGCCAATAAGTTTCGTTTGGCCCTTGAACTTTTGGAAGACCAAGCTGTAAATGCTATGTTAGGTGCAGATAGCGAGAAAAGCTTTAAAATTCTTGCGGCAGCTTTCAGCTTAGCTGAAAGGGATAGTAGGGCGTTGGCCAGAGATCTTCACGATGGCCCCGCACAGAAGCTTTCAGGAGCAATTATGCTTTATGATTTAGCAGAACGATATATTGAAACTGGGAAAAATCATGAAGCAATAGAAGAGCTTCGCAAAGTAAAGAAACAGATGCAAGAGGCAATGGCGGATATTCGTACCTTCCTTTTCCAGATTTATCCTCAAGGTCTTGAAGAGGGGCTTGATGTAGCCCTTCAAAGATATGCGAAACAGGCAAGTGATCGTTATGGGGTAGAAATATCTTTTCAGGCTTCCGGAGATATTGTGAGTATTCCAATGGCTCTGCGCAGCAATCTCTTTAGAGTCATTCACCAAGCTATGGACAATGCTATACAAAAAGGAGACGCAAAGAACGTCAAGATTGCTCTCAGCGCTGGGACAGATGCTTTTAGTGCCAAAATCAGTGACGATGGCAAAGGCTTTGACGTTGAAGAAGCAAAAGCTGATGCCAGAGAACGAGGATCTTACGGTTTAATGAACATGGAAGAAAGAACGCGTCTTTTTGGAGGAAATATCTCTATCGATAGCTCCCCTGGCAGGGGGACCACCGTCTCAATGAGAGTGCCAATTCCGGAGGATGATTATTAATGGGAAAAATTACTGTAGTCATAGCAGATGATCATAACCTTTTTCGAGAAAGCGTTAGAAAAGTTCTTGATATGGAATCTGATATTGAGGTTATAGGAGAAGCACGAGATGGGCAAGAGACTATAGAAGTTGTTGAGCGTATGTCTCCACAAATTGTTATGCTTGACATACGTATGCCAAAACTTGATGGCATAGAAGTAGTCAATAAATTACGTGAAAAGGGAGTAAATTGTGCTTTTGTCATTATTACTGCACTTGATGGTGAAAATCAGATAACACGTGTATCAAGAGCAGGTATTCAAGGGTATGTCTTAAAATCATCGGGATTGGCAGAGCTTCTTACTGCGCTACGAATTGTTGCTTCTGGTGGTCGCTATGTAGATCCTCAAATAGCTTCAAAACTCCTCTCTTCTTTTTCTCCCCATGCCGAATTTAAAGAAAAAATTGAAACTTTGACACTCAAAGAGAAACAAATCCTTTATTGGATCTCCCATGGACTCTCTTCCCGAGAAGTAGCTAAACGAATGATCCTTTCAAATAAAACAGTACAAAATCATATGAGCCAAATATTGAAGAAACTTGAAGTACAAGAAAAAGGCCAGGCTGTTGCCCTCGCATGGAAATGGGGATTGCCTGAGCATGCACCATCAGAAATTATGGATTCTGCTGGCGAATAAGTAAGAAAGTACATACTTCTTCCCCTTATCCATTGGGACTTTTTCCCAATGGCATGGGTTAACTTTCCCTTCATTTTGATGAATTTCACTTTTTTTTCATGAAACTTAAGATGTAAACAAGCGGGGATTAAGCATTTATTATTATTGTAAAACAGTAGCAAAATATTCTACGTTAGGAGAGAAGGGGAGGGAATATAAATGATAGAAAAACTTCGTAACCTCGTATGGGATGAGGAAGGCCAGGGGCTGGTGGAATACGGATTGATAATTGCTTTGATTTCGGTGTTGCTTATTTTTGCTTTAGGACAGTTAAGGGAGGGAATTGAAGGCGCTTTTGGAGATGCCACTTCCGCTTTAAACGGTGAAGAAACTCCACAATAAAAAATCTCAAGACTTATTGTCTCCTAATCTTGAAGATTATTTTTTAATTTACTAGAAACAAAGGGCAGGTTAACCTGCCCTTTGTTTCTAAAGGGAGAGATTGTATGGAGTGGGTAACGCTGGTTATTTTATGTTGGGCAGGCTTTTATGATCTCAAATATAAAAAGGTTCCTAATTGGCTCACATATGGGGTGCTCTTTGCAGCGTTGCTCTTTCATGGTTTCCAGGGTGCGTTTATGCCCTCTCTTTTAGGTGGTTTGTTGGGATTAGGATGGTTCCTTATTCCGTATATGCTGGGAGGAATGGGGGCTGGAGACGTTAAGCTTTTAGCTGCAACTGGGGCAGTAGTAGCTTGGCCTGGGGCTTTGTATGTTGTTTTATATTCATCTATTGTTGGTGGCCTTTTAGTTCTTGTTTTGGCTTTTAAAGATGTTGATTATAAAAGTGTTTGGTTAGCGTTAGCAGGTGGCGCGGGTAAGTTTTTCAAGAGTATATGGATATCAGGGCGAGAGCATAGAAAAGAAAAAGTTCCTTACGCACTTTCTATCGCTATTGGGTATGCTCTGTATCTCCTGCTATGAGCGGGGGTGATGAAATGAGAAAAATATTGAAAAAACGAAGTAAAGGGCAGGCACTTGTTGAATTTGCGTTAGTGCTGCCCCTTTTGCTTCTTCTCGTGATGGGAATTATAGATTTTGGTTTGATCATGCAACAATATTTAACTTTGCAGCATAGCGTTCGAGAAGGAGCTCGCATGGCTTCTGTTGGCGGTAATGACACCGATGTTATCAGCAGAGTTGAAGAAATTTTAGCTTCACGTTGGGCAAGTGATGAGGTTACCGTAAATGTGGCAAAGACCAATAAGGGAACCTATGAAGAATCTGTTGTAACAGTAAATGCTCCTGTTGCGTTTATAACACCTCTTGGGTCTTTTGTGGAGGGGCTTGTGCCTAATTGGCAAGCGCAAGCCGTGGCCGCTTTTAGATCGGAGTGAGAGAAATGAGAGAAAAGAACCGAAAGGAAAATTTTAAACGAAGTCGGGGAGCTGTTCTTGTGTGGGTAGCTGCCAGCATGGTGGTGTTATTTGGTGCAGGTGCTCTTACTTTAGATTACGGTCGTCTTGTTATGACTCGCTGGCGTCTTCAGACAGCTGCTGATGCAGCAAGTCTTGCTGGGGCGTGGGAACTTGGAAATGCTATGGCAAGTCAGACTCTTCGAGAAGCAAGTGCTACGCAAGTTGCTGCTGAAGTCGCTACTGATAACAAATCAGAAGGAAGTTACTCTGTAGATTTTCCAGATGCGCTTACATGTCGTGTAACGGCGCAAGAGATAGTTGGCATGACTTTTGCCCGCATCTTGGGCATAACGTCTAGTGCTGTTTCTGCCCGTGCCGCAGCGCAAATTTCATCGGCCTCTTCTTCTATAGGATTACGTCCGTTAGGCATAGAAGAGCCTGAAACAGGATTTGTTTTTGGAGAACAGTATCTTTTAAAAATTGGTCCTCATGATCCTTCTGATCCCGAAGACCCAGGGTATCAGCATCACGGGAATTTTCATGCTCTAGCTTTTGGTGGAAAGGGCGCAAATAATTTTAGAGAAAAACTAAAATTTGGTTACGATGCCATTGTAAAAGAGGGCATGATGGTTACAACCGAACCTGGAAATATGTCTGGCCCAACAGAAGATGGTATCGATTATATTATCGCTCTTGAAATCATCAAAGAAGGTGTGGATTATATTCTTGATGAAGACGGACGTATTTCATGGGATTGGTATTCAACCCATCTTGATGATTTATACGAAAGCCCACGATTGATTACTTTACCTGTCGTTGCAGGTTGGGAGGTATACGGACGCAAAGAAGTGGAAGTTGTGGGGTTTGCCAGTTTCTTTCTTGAAGGGGTAGAGGGTACCGGTAAAGATTCACGAGTTATTGGCCGTTTTGTGGAAAGAGTTATTCCAGGCAGTTCTGGTGGTGGAAGTGGCTCTTTTGGCGCTTATTCAGTTAGTCTAATTCAATGAAGGTGAGGTGAGGACGTGAAAAAGAGAGGAATTTTCTTAGTAGTTTCTTTGTTATTAGGAATTATGGCAGCTTTTTTAGTATATCAGCAGATCCGTAGTTACAAACTAAAGATTGCCCGGGCAGAAAGAGAGCTTATTTCTGTTGTGGTGGCAACACGTCCCAAAGATGCTTTTTCTATTATTACATCCGAAGATGTAAAGACTGTTAGAATGCCAAGAAGCAGCATTCCTGCAGATGAAGTGTTATCTTTAGACGAAGTTGTCGGAAAAGCTTCTATGATGGAGCTCTCAACTGGCGATCCTGTATTAAAAGGGAAATTGTCGCTAGATCCTGAGAAGCTTGGAGTAGCATTTCAGCTTCCAAATGGTCGCGTAGCTATAGCTTTACCTATTGATGAGGTACGGGCTACTGGAGGTCTTCTTCGCCCAGGTGATTACGTTGATGTTTTCCACGTTTACAGAGAGAAAGATGAGGTTAGCCCTACATCTCGTCTTCTTCTTTCTCGGGTAAAGGTTCTCGCTATTGGTGGAGTTATGGGACGTAAAGAAGAGAAAGAAACAAATAAAGAAAAACAAATGGTGGCACAAACAGCGGTAGTAGAAGTTTCTCCAGAAGAAGCGGCAGTGGCAGCCTGGGCGCAGAGTCTCGGCAATTTATGGTTGGCCTTACGTCCGGCTCATGAAGAGACACAGACCCCCCTAGTTGTGTATAAAGGGCCCGGAAACTCCAATTCACCGAAAGGTGTGGCCGAGGCAGCCCCAATGAAGTCTGTTGTTAAAAGAAGTGTACCTGCCATACCTAAGGGCTGGAAAATAGAAATGATTCAGCCTGGAAATATAACAACAGTAACAGTTTCTCCTGATGGGAGGTCTCGTTGATGACTCGTCTCGTTAGAAAGATAAGCACTTTTTTTGTTATAGCGTTAGTAGTAGCTCTTTGGGGGGTTATTCCAGCGGTAGCTGCAACTTATCATCTTGATGTGGGAGACAGTGCTGTTCTTAAATATCAGAATGTAAAGAGAATGTCGGTAGGAAATCCAGATGTTCTTGACGCTGTTCCTTTGGATAATAACCAAATTCTGCTTACCGGGAAAATCGAAGGCGGAGCTGCTCTTATAGTGTGGGATGTCAAAGGAATGCATATGGAAAAGATTCTCGTCCATCCTTCAACAGATGCCCCTTCGTGGGAGCTAAAGGAATTGCTGAAAGCAGAAAATGTTGATGTTACCGTTCGCGGAGGTGCTGTTGTTCTTGAAGGTAAAGTGAAAACTCCAAGAGATCGCATACGAGCTGTTGCTATAGCAGGTGCTTTTGGTGAAAAAATAATAAATTTGTTAGAAGTTGAAGACGCTCCTCAGATAAAGCTTCGTGCCATTGTTATGGAGCTTAAAAAGCAAGATGGGGATAAACTTGGCTTGAAAAGTTTAGAGTATAACGATAATCATTTTTGGGGCATTTTTGATTTCAATCCAGATAATGCTCACGTTATCGATTACACACAGAACAATGATTTGCCAACAAGCATCAATGCAGTAATCAACGCTCTTATAGAGAATAAGCAAGCTAAAATTCTAAGTAAACCCTACCTATCTACGTTAAGTGGAGAAGAAGCTTTTCTCAATGTAGGAGGAGAGATTCCCGTTCCAGTGGGAGTGGATAACAACGAGATTAAAGTTGAGTGGAAACCATACGGAGTGATTATGAAATTCACGCCAGAACTTGATGGACTTGGTGAAATTTGGCTGACATTTGAAGCAGAAGTTAGTGAAATTGATTGGGAGAATGCCGTTGAAACTGAAGGCATAAAGATCCCAGCTATTCGAAGTCGAAAAATAGCGAACAAGGTACGTTTGGCTCATAATGAGTCTCTTGTTGTTGGTGGTTTACTTGACAATAAGCAATCAAAATACGTAAAGAAGATTCCGTTGCTTGGCGATATTCCTATTATTGGACAGCTGTTTAGAAGTAAAGAGTTCACGAACGATGAGACAGAACTCGTGATCACAGTGACACCGGAGGTGGTGGGCCTATGATTCGAGTATTCATAGTAGATGATGATTCTGTAACAAGAGATGTTATTCGCGGTATGTTGCAGATGGAGCCGGATGTGGAAATTATAGGGGAGAGCGATCGACTTGAAGGTGTGATGGAGACTGTCACTCGATTGAGGCCGTCTGTTCTTCTTCTTGACGTTCAGCTTCCTGATGGAGATGGGCCGGAATTAGCTGAAAAATTGGCAGAAATGCCTGTCCACCCAGGGATCATTATGATCTCTGTGCAAAAAGACGTTGCGTTTTTGCGAAAAGCTATGCAGGCTGGCGCACGTGACTATTTGTTGAAGCCTTTTACGAGCGCTGAACTCGTAGATGCCATTAGACGCGTCAATACAGAAACTCTTTCAAAAGGTGGCACACGTCAGGCTGAGAGAATTGCTATTTGGAGTTGCCGAGGTGGCGCCGGAGGTTCATCTTTTTCTATATCTTTAGCATCTCAATTGGCCATGATGGGCAAACGTACGGCTCTGATTGACGGCGATCTCTATATGGGTGACGTGGCCTTTCTTTTAAATACACCCTATGAATTGAGTTGGACAAACTGGGCAAATGAATGTCTTAGCGGAGTAGCCGATGGTGAACGTTATCTTGCTCTGGGGCCTAACAACCTCATGATTATGCCAACAGCTAAAAATCCTGTACAGGCCGAACTTATCAAAGCGGGAATGGCAGATCGCTTGATTCAATCTCTTTCTGATCGTTTTGACTATATATTTGTCGACTTGCACCGTAATCTTGACGATATAAGTGTCGAACTTGCTGAAGCATGTCAACGATTATGGCTTGTATCAGATTGTACCTGTACTGGCGTAAAAAATTTACATTTGGTTTCGGGTCTTCTCGATCAGTTACGTATTCCCTGGATTGAAAGAGCTGTCATTTTAAACCGAGTTGAACGAGAGCATCGTTCTATAGTAGAAAAAATTGATAAGGAATATACAGTAAAAGGTATTCTTCCCTTCGAATCAAAGCTTGAAAACGGGTGGCTAAGGGGGGAACCGCTTATTATCGACCAGCCTCGGGCAGCCTACTCGAAGATAATACGAGAGATAGCTTCTGCTCTTGAGGTGCGAGAGAAGGTGACAAGCTAATGAGCCTTTTACGACGTTTGGCTGGTGATACAGCAGGTCAGCGGCGAGGTCGAGGATCTGTTTCCGAGTTATATCGTGAAACTCATCGTCGTATCTTATCTCGGTTGGCTGATGAAGTTGATATGGAAGAAATAGCGGCTCAGCCTGATTGGGGTAAATCATCCTTGGTTAAAGAACAGATCACCCTTGAAATTCAATCTATGCTTGAGGAAGTTAAAGGCCTTAATGCGGCTGAATTAAGCCGTCTTGAAGACGACCTTTTAAATGAGGTTTTTGGGTATGGACCGATTCAACCCTTATTAGACGATGATACAGTGACAGAAGTGATGGTAAACGGTTGCGATATGGTGTATGTAGAACGGTGGGGCAAAATAGAACCTGCGGATGTTTTCTTTAATGACGACAATCACATACGCCGGATTATTGATAAAATTGTTGCCCCATTAGGCCGTCGTATAGATGAGGCGTCACCTATGGTCGATGCCCGTTTGCCTGACGGTTCACGTGTCAATGCTGTTATTCCGCCTATTTCCATTGACGGGCCGACGTTGACAGTTCGAAAGTTCAGACGGGAACCTTTTTCTGCCCAGGATCTTATTGCTTTAGGTACGCTTTCAGATGAATCCGTGAGTTTTTTGCGGGTAGCAACTGAAGCTCGGTACAACATTCTTGTTACAGGTGGAACTGGTTCGGGTAAAACGACAACGTTAAATGTACTTTCAAGTTTTATACCGAATCGAGAACGTATAGTCACTATAGAAGATGCGGCAGAGTTAAGTATGCAACAAGACCATGTTGTTCGTATGGAATCTCGTCCTGTAAATATAGAAGGAACGGGAGCTGTAACTATACGAATGCTTGTGAGGAACTCGCTCCGTATGCGTCCCGATCGAATTATCGTAGGTGAGTGTCGCGGAGAAGAAGCTTTCGATATGCTTCAGGCTATGAATACTGGTCATGATGGCTCTTTAACCACTCTTCATGCTAACTCACCGAGAGATGTTCTCTCTCGTCTTGAAAGCATGGTTCTTATGGCGGGGATGGAATTGCCTATACGGGCTATTCGTGAGCAGATATCGTCAGGTATAGATCTTATCGTTCATCAGGAACGACTGAAAGATGGTTCTCGTCGTGTTCTTACAATTTCAGAGATAACAGGTATGGAAGGTGACACGATTCAGATGCAAGATCTCTTTACTTTTAACCATCAAGGTTTTGACGATGCGGGGCGAGTTCGAGGAAATCTTGATCCAACGGGTATTCAACCCCATCGTAGCTATAAATTTGATATGGCTGGGGTAACATTGCCAAAAGATATTTTACGGGCCAAAAGGGGGAGTTAAGCATGGGAGGGATACTCTTTGCTTTGGTAATAGGTGTGCTTCTCTTCTTAATGGCGGTAGGGCTTTCTATGATCTGGATTGGAGAAGAGACAGATCAGGTTTCACGTACGGAATCATGGTTTACGCGAGGGCGAGAACAGAAAAAAGTTGACGATAAAAAAGTTTTTGCAAAACATCTTACATCCGATGCTTTTCTTAAAAAAATGGAGGCAGACCTTATAAAAGCAGATATGCCTCTTAAACCACAGGAAGCTTTACTCATATGGCTTGGCATTCTTATCGTCATTCCTTTTCTTCTCTTTATAGTACGAGGCCCCTTTGGGTTGGCTGTCGGGTTGGTTGGGGCTATTGTAACCCCTATTTTTGTTGCTAGAGTTCGTAAACAAAGAAGACTTCATAAATTTGAGCGCCAAATACCTCCAATGCTTGATATGATTTCTTCTGGATTGCGGGCTGGTTTTAGCTTTTTACAGTCTTTACAGAATACGGCGTCACAAATGGAAGCGCCTCTAGGGGACACGTTACAACAGGTTGTTGCAGAAATTTCTTTGGGTTTAGATCTTGAAGACGTTCTTAACCGTTGGGTTGATCGTGTTGGAAGTATGGATCTTGAGTTAGTAGTAACATCCATTCTTATTCAAAAAGAGATTGGTGGAAATTTGGCTAAAATTTTAGAGAATATAGCACGTGTTATGCGTGATCGGCAGGATGTGGCCGCTCAAATGAGAGCATTGACGTCGCAAGGGCGCCTTGAGGGACTCATTATCTCTATACTACCTGTAGCTATGGCCGTTATTATTAATCTTATGAACCCGGGTTATTTAACTCCTCTTTTCACCACGCCTACAGGACAGAAAATGTTGGGAGTAGCTGTTTTCTTTGCTTTTGTTGGAATCCTGATTATACAACGTATTGTTAAACCTCGTTATTAAGGAGGTGGAGACGTGGAATTTCTTGTTATTGTATTTTTAATGCTCATAGTTACGCTAGGAATTTTTCTGGTTCTCAATACAATTTCTCCTCAAAAAGCGGATTCTTTTGACAGAGCAGCGCGTTTTACGGGGGAAGAGGAAGAAGAAATTGCTACGTTCAAAGAGCGAGTTGTCGATCCTTTTCGCGTCAAAATAAGCCGTGTTGGTCGTTTCTTCTTTCCAAATGAGGCGATTGCCCGTATGGACCGATATTGTCTTTTCGCCGGCCGCCCTATGGGAATACGGGGGGAGGTTCTTGCCGGTCTTAAGGTATCATTTGCTTTGATTTTTGCTATGATAGCTGCTTTTCTTCTTCCTGCACCATTACGTATTACCGGGGCGCTTATCCTTGGTGCTTTAGCTTATCTTATTCCAGGAATATGGATTAGCGGCAAAGGTAAGGAGCGGCAGACACAGGCTCGAAATCAGCTTCCCGATGTTATGGATCTTATGGTAGTAAGTGTAGAGGCTGGTTTAGGCCTTGATGCGGCTATGTCTCGTGTGGCAGATCGTCTGCGTGGCCCAATGGGTGAGAATTTTGCACGTGCTCTTCATGAGATTAGTTTGGGAGAAAATCGTCAAAAGGCACTTCATGGCATTACGGAAAGATTGCCTATCGAAGAAGTGCGTCATTTTGTTACAAGTCTTATTCAGGCAGAAGAACTCGGTGTCTCAGTCAGTGATGTATTGCGCAGTCAAGCAGGAGCTTTAAAACGTTTCCGCCGTCTTAAAGCTGAAGAACATGCTCGGAAGGCTCCTATTAAGATACTTTTTCCCATGATTCTTTTTATCTTCCCATCACTTTTTGTCGTTATCCTGGGCCCAGCTTTCATATCGATTATGGAAGCCTTTGCAAAATAATGGACAATGGATATTAGAAGGTTTAGAAATAAACGCCCATATAAAATCTTGAATTCAAGAGGAGATGTTATATTCTCTCCTCTCTATTTTGCTGATTCTTTTTCCTCCCGATTTATGGGACTCATGTTTGTTCCCCCACCCAATCTCCCGTGGGGAATCATTTTGAAGCCGTGCAATGCTATACATACCATAGGAATGCGTTTTAATCTCGATGTTTTTTTTCTTGATGACGACAATCAGGTTTTAGAAATACGGCGCGATGTAACTCCATGGTCGTTATGCAGGAATAAAAAGGCACGAAGTGTCTTGGAATGCCCCGCAGGGAATATTCCCTTAAATGAAATTAATATAGGGAGTCGAATCATTTTTAAAGATTTTGTTTAACCCCCCTTTTCAAATAAGAAAAGTAGTTTATAATGTCCGCACAGAACGTTATACCAGAGGATGGTGAGTCGCATGACGACCGGAACGAGAGAAACACTGAAAGAGCTTTCTCTGGACATTGTGCGGAAGTATATGGAAGATAACAACTTCGAAAACATCGCATTACTTGAGGGAGCAACCATAGTTCATAATATTTACGGAGAAGGTGAAATAGTAAAAGGGGAAATATCCGATAAGGGAATAGCATATCTCCACATTGAATTTAAAGATCACTCCAGCGGCGCAGCTCTCCTTAAAAAATTCCCCACAAAAAATGTAGTAGAAGCTTTCTTTTCACGTCTTCATATCGCTCCTGAACTTTACTCCAAAATTTGTCCAGAAAAAACATGTAATGAAACAGAAAAACGATCTCCTCTCGAAGAGCGGTCAATTCACACCCGGGTACTTGATACAACAGAAAATAACGACGCTGGGAGGTCTCGGCAGGATATTTTAAAAGAATGCCGAGCTGGAGATCTTGTGCATTTTGTGGCTGAAGAAAAAAAGATATTCGTAAAAACCGAGCAAGATGAAATTATTGGCTTTTTACCAGAAGAAGTAACCGATCTTGTCCTGCCTGCTATAGAAAGAGAATTACCAGTTGAAGCCATAATAACGAGCATCCCAAGAGAAGGAATGCCTCGTAAAAGAGGTTGTCGTCTTGAGGTTTATTTGAATCTTCCTGGTCGAGAAAGGCCAAGCTTGAAGGATTTGGCGGAAAAGAACAGAGGAGGAGAGAAAAATCCTCAAGGTGACGATAATGATGCGGTAAGCCCTGAAGAGCGCTCTTGGAACGATCTGGGAGCTGACATAGATGACATGGGTAACGACGACATGGATGTAGATATTGATCCATGGGAGGGGTATGAAGGCTTCGAAGATTCTGGTTATGACTCTTAAGGTGGTATAGTTGTAGTATAAAGTTGTTTATATTGCTTTAAGAGGAGTGAAATGGCGTGTTACGTGTCAAGGAAATACTCGAAATTCCTTGCATGGAGGAATCTATTGTTATAGCGGGGGAACGGGGATTAAACAATCCTGTTCTCTGTATAGATGTATTAGAGGTGCCAGATGCGGACCAATGGGTGACGCCTGGCACCTTTCTTCTAACAACAGCATACGCCTATAAAGAAGATGTTTCCCGTTTAGAACGACTGGTGCGTCTTCAAGCTGAAGGTGGCGCTTCCGGCATGGGAATAAAGTTGGGACGCTTTATTCAGGAAGTGCCCCAGGAAGTTTTAAAAACAGCTGAAAAAATGGGGTTTCCCATTATTTTATTACCCCCTAAACTTCCCTATGTTCCTGTGATTAAAAAGGTCATGTCTCTTATTTTTGAAAGAGAGCGTCTCCTTAAGGGGGCTTTAAATAAGCAAGATGTACTAAGACATATGATCGAAGACAACATTTCTCTAGAGGAAAATATAGATTTACTGAAACAACTTAATTTATCTCCTTTGGATTTGTGTTGTTTCATGCTTTTAGAAATTCCTAATAATGGTGGAGTTCATAACGTTGTTATTTGGGAACTTGTAGAAAAGATAAAGGTAAAGTGGCAGGATTTCTTTCTTGTTCAATTTGAAAACATGCTTGGTCTTCTCTTTGTGGTGCAAGATGAGACAAGGTTCTCTGCTGTTAAAGAGTTGGCTCAGAATGTAGCTTTGTCTTTCCAATCTGAACCAGAGTTACGTTGTGTGAGCATAAGTGGGCTGCATACTCTTGAAAAGGGGATAAAGAAAGCCTATAGAGAGGCTTTTTTTACTCTTAAAGTTGTGAAGAAGCTTATGAACCAAGAGTCAGGTTTTGTTGATTTTGATAGTCTGCGTCATCTTTCTTTTTGGTATACCCACCCCGATAGAAAGGAACTTGTTCTAACAAGTCGATTGATACTTGACCCTATTTTAACTTACGATAAAAACAATAATGGTTCTTTGTTACAAACACTTAAAGTCTTTTTACTAATGGATCGTAATCAGAAAAGAACAGCCGAAGCTTTGCATCTACACAGAAATTCATTGCGTTATCGCTTAAATCAAATAGAAGAAATTTTCGGATCTGATATATTTTCTGGTTTTAAGCTTCAAAAACTCTTTTTTGCACTTATCACGTATACACTTCTTGATGATGAAGTTCTTATATAAACACTTTGTGCATTGAGCATAAAGTGTTTACCCTTTCTTTGTGTATCAATTCCATTGTTTCCTTTTCTTTTGAACGGTATAAATATATGTGTAAATTTCCAGAATAGTGTTTTTTAAATTGAATATGTTCTCGGTACGTTTCCTGAATATATAACTGCGGATTTAAAAAAATACGCGGACAATTGTGTTTTTGACTTTAAATTTAAGCACATAAAATTAAAGGAGGGAAAAGTATGAATGAACGCAAGAAACACGTCAAAGCTTTGGAACCACGCACTCTTATTTTAAGTTTAATTGTTTCGGTTCTTTCCGCTATTATCTGTATGCAAATCATCTCAAGAATAGGTATTACACCAAATACCTCAATTATAGGGGCCATTGTTGCAATGACTCTTGCACGGATTCCTTTATCATTTTTAAAAGATTTTCGTTCTCTTGATCGGCAAAATTTAGTTCAAACCATGACTTCTGGCGCAGGTTTTGCTGCGGCAAATTGTGGGTTGCTTTCAGTTGGGATTATGTATGTATTTGGCACTCCCAAATTAATACTTCCAATGTTGATTGGTTCCGGTCTCGCTACACTAATAGGAATGCACTTTGTTTATAAAGTCTACGACTCTGACCTTTATCCTGCGGCAGGAGCATGGCCTCCTGGCGTTGCAACAGCTCAAGCTCTTATCGCTGGAGATGAAGGCGGGAAAAAAGCACGCCGTCTTTTAGAAGGGGTTCTTGCTGGTGTTGTGGGACGCCATTTTGGGCTTCCTATGGCTGGCATTGGAATAGTCTTTATTGCTAACATTTTTGCCATGTCTGCTCTTGGTGTCGGACTTGTAATCCGTGGATACTCCGGAACATTATTTGGTTTCGATCTAGGTAAAACGTATATTCCTCATGGAGTCATGATTGGGGCGGGTGTAGTTTCTCTTGTTCAGGCTCTTGCTATTATTTTCCGCAGGGGTTCTTCGTCTCGTAATAATAGTGACGGACCTCTTCCCACTGTTTCTCATGAAAAAGTAAAACAAACAATTTTCTTCCATACCTTCCTTTTCGGTTTGGGAGCTATCGTTTTGGCTCTTCTAAGCGGTATTTGGGCTGAAATGAGTGTTGGGAAATTGGTTTTATGGATTGTCTGGACAACCTTCTCTGCCATTGTTGCACCTATTCTTGTTGGCTTAAGCGCTATGCACTCAGGATGGTTCCCGGGGTTTGCCATCAGTGTTATTTTCTTGAGCCTCGGACTCTTCATGGGCTTCCCTGGAGCTCCCCTTGCCCTTTTAGCTGGATATGTTGCAAGTACGGGTCCTTGTTTTGCTGATATGGGTTACGACCTCAAGACTGGTTGGATTATTCGTGGAGAGGGAAAAGATTTGGAGTATGAATTAGATGGACGGCGTCAACAGGCGATAGCAGAAATTGTAGGTGGTTTTGTCTCTGTTGTAACAGTCTTTTTCCTTATGAAGATGCATTTCAGATTGGATATGTTACCTCCAGTAAGCAGAGTTTTTGCAGCGACAGTACAGGCAGGAGCTAATCCAGATATCCTTCGTCAATTACTCATGTGGAGCGTTGTTGGAGCGATCATTCAGGCTATAGGTGGGGCTAAGCGTGCTATAGGAATTCTTTTTGCTACGGGTCTTCTTATCAAGAGTCCCTTATATGGAATTGGAGTGCTAGCTGCTGTCATTTGCCGTCTTATTTGGGGTACCAAATGGATGGAAATGCGAGAAGCAGGTCTTATCGCAGGAGACGGCATTTACGGATTTATTTCTGCAGTTGTAAGAAGCTTTATGTAAAAGGAGATGTTTAGATGGAGCATTCACGTCGTCGAATAGCTCTTATTCGGGTCTTGACTTCAAGGGATCCGCAGGTGTTGGAATCACATGGAAAAATTTTGATGGCTCTTTTCCCTGAATGGGATGTGTGCTCTTACTGCATTCCAGATCAACCGGAAGGCATACATGATGAAGAAACTAAAAAGAGAGCTCTCCCTAAAATTGAGCGACTGGCTTTTTCTCTTTTGCCTGAAAATTTTGATGGAATTATCGTAAGTTGTGCAGACGATCCAGCAGTAGAGAGTTTGCGACGGCAACTTTCTATTCCTGTAATAGGGGCGGGGCGTTCCACAGCTCTTCTTGCTCTTGGAGTTGGAAGACGTGTTGGTGTTATTGGCATAACAGATGAAACTCCAGCAGGAATGAAAGATATTTTGAAAGATTTTTTAATAAAAGAAATACGCCCAAAAGAAGTTCATTCTACTCTTGATCTAATGACTCCTGAAGGAAGAGCTGCTGTTTTGAAAGAAGCAATGAATTTAAAAAAGGAAGGCGCTGATGTCATCGCATTGGCTTGTACGGGTATGTCTACGGTTTCTTTAGCATCGGAAATAAAAAAAGAGGTCAATATTCCTGTTATAGATCCTGTAAGTGCTGAGGGAGCATTAATGTGGGCTACGTTGGGGTTTTAAACAAATGGAGTTGATGAAATGTCTCAAACAGTTTTGAAGAAGGAACATGTAGAAGCTGCTGTATTAGGTGGTGCCGTTCTTGGTGGCGGTGGCGGTGGAGCTATGGAACGAGGTCTGGATTTAGGGTTTTTAGCTGTTCAAATGGGACGTCCCATTCTTATTGATGCTGAGGATTGTTGTGATGAAAACATTCTCGTTACCTGCTCTGGTGTAGGTGCGCCGGCAGCAAAGGAGGCTGTTGTTTCTCCACGAGCCTATTGGAGAACAATCGATTTGCTTCAGACACACAATAAAGAGCAAATAGGCGGTCTTATTACTAATGAGTGTGGCGGAAATGCAGTAGTAAATGGTTGGCTTCAAGCCGCTCTTTTAGATTTACCCATAGTTGATATTCCCTGTAACGGTAGAGCTCATCCTACAGGAGTAATGGGATCAATGGGGTTACAAAAAGATAAAAATTACGTGTCAATTCAGGCTTTTGCCGGAGGGAATCCAGATAACAATACATATGTAGAGGGATGTGTTTCTGGAGGACTTGCCGAGACATCTGCTCTAGTTCGCCAGGCAGCCGTTCAGGCTCGAGGTCTTGTTGGTGTAGCTCGTAACCCTGTAAAAGCTTCTTTTGCCAAAATGAATGGAGCTCCAGGAGGCGTAGCAATGTCTATAAAGTTAGGGCGAGCTATGTTGAATGTAAAAGATAAGGGAGCGGAGAAGCTTGTTTCTTCCGTTGTAGAGTTTTTAGGGGGAGAGATTATTACGCGCGGGACTGTTCAAAATCTGGAGCTAGAGACAGCAGGAGGTTTTGATGTGGGGCGTGTGGATATAGACGACATTGCTCTTACTTTCTGGAATGAGTATATAACCCTCGAAAGAACAAATGGAGAACGTCTGGGTACGTTCCCAGATCTTATTATGACAATGGATGGGCATTCAGGCATGCCAGTAACCAGTGCAGAAATAGAAAAAGGTCAATCTATTTATGTTATTACGGTTCCCAAAACAAATTTATGTTTAGGTGAAGGAATGCGCTGCATAGATCTTTTACGCGATGCAGAACGCATTATCCATAAAGATATATCGTCGTATCAATAAAAGGAGTGGTGAGTATGTCATTTACTAGAACTCTTGAGGCTTTAGACCTTCTTGATCGCTCAGATGTGAGCGGTGAAATGGTAAAAGATGTTTTTCTTAAAGCTGGAATTAAGGAAGTAGAAGTAAAAAAAATTGAAGGTCCCAAGGGACATACAGATTTTATAAAAGCGGTTATTCCTGGGAGTCACGGAAAGCGCATGAATGGAACGGCTCCCACATTAGGTATCATTGGTCGACTAGGCGGAATAGGTGCCCGTCCGGAGCGTATTGGACTTGTTTCTGATGGAGATGGAGCAGTGGCTGCTGTCGCAACGGTTTTAAAAATGGCAAAGATGCTTTCTGTTGGCGATGTACTTCCTGGAGATGTCATAATTTCTACCCATATTTGTCCCGATGCTCCCACTCAGCCTCATGAACCTGTGCCTTTTATGGGATCCCCTGTTGATATGACTACAATGAATCAGCAAGAAGTTGATCCTGAAATGGATGCCATTTTAATTGTGGATACTACTCGTGGCAACAGAGTCATAAATCATAAAGGGTTTGCTATCTCTCCCACCGTTAAAGAGGGATATATCTTGCGAGTAAGTGAAGATATTCTTTCTATTATGGAAATCGTTACAGGAGAGCTTCCAGTTGTCTTTCCTCTTACTATCCAGGATATTACACCTTATGGCAATGGCCTCTACCACTTGAATAGCATATTGCAACCTTCAACTGCGGCTAAGGCCCCATGTATTGGAATTGCTATTACGTCTCATTCTGCTGTTCCAGGGTGCGCTACAGGTGCAAGTCATGCTACAGATATAGAACAGGTCGTTCGTTTTAATATTGAGGTAGCCAAGAATTTTACTAGAAAGAGCTGTTCTTTTTACATCACAAAAGAATTCGAATTGCTTATTGATTTATACGGTCCTATGAATCATTTTCAGACTGCTGGTAAAAAATAGATAATGTATAAAGCTCAAATAACATTGACTGTTCCAATGGGAAAACGGCTGATTGCGAAAGCAATCGCCGTTCTTCCTGATGTACAAAGAGCGTTTAGGGAAGGTCGGATTCTTTTAAAAGGGGGAACGACAGTTTCTGCAGTTGCTGAAGAGCTTGTTGGTTCTCCCTTGCGGATTAGCGGAAGAGTTACACCTCGCGGAACGGTATCGTGCAATAAATCTCTCCCATCTTTCCCTCATAGTATTCTTATTTATAACGGACAAATTCAGAACGTTGACCAATGTCTATCACAAGTTGTCGCTGAAATGAATGCTTCCGATATAGCTATATGCGGGGCTAATCTTGTTGATGTGCACAAACAGGCAGCCATGATGGCAGGAGCACCTCTGGGAGGTGTCCCCGGGCAGGTGATTTCCACTTTGCGATCTGAAGGAATTATTACTTATATTGCGGCTGGGCTTGAGAAGTTTGCTCCCTGTTTTCTTGATGAAGCCATACTTGAAAGCGGACGGAAAAAAATCAATACATCTATGGGCATGTCGGTAGGTCTTATCCCTGTTCCAGGTTGTGTCGTAAGTGAAATTGAAGCTTTTTCAATCCTTGCATCTGTGAAAGCATACATTATTGGCAGGGGGGGAATTAGTGGAGCAGAAGGGGCTACAACGTTTGTCATAAGTGGGGAAAAAGACGAGGTCAAAAAAATTATTAATATCATTTCTGTTTTGCCAGAAGTTCCTGAAAGTGGGAGTGATGGTTCCCTTGATGAATGTTTACATGGGGGCCCGGGGTGTAAAAGTCATCTGGGATGTTGGCACCGTGATCGTATATTGAAGAGGTGATACACATGAAACGAATTTTGGGAACCGTAACTATAGGCCAAGCTCCGCGAGTAGATATAATTCCAGATATCTTGCCTATTCTAGGGGAGAATCTAAATGTTGTTGAATCTGGTGCTTTAGATGGTTTGACGAAAGAAGATATTGCAAAAATGGCACCTCAAAAGGGAGATTACGTTCTTGTAACGAGAATGAAAGATGGAACTTCGGTTACAGTTGCAGAGCGTTATATCACACCTAGAGTTGAAGAGAAAATTCGAGACCATTTCCAACATAATATTCCTGTTGTTCTTCTCCTTTGTACCGGTGAATTCCCTTCTTTTGGTAAAGAGGGACTTTTGATTCGGCCTCAACGTATTCTTTACAATGTAGTACAGGCAGTGGCTGAAAATAGAAAATTAGGTGTCATTACTCCTTCTGAAGATCAGATAGCACAATCTAAGAAAAGGTGGGAAACTGTGTCAGGAAGAGTATCAGTTGTTGCTGCTTCTCCATATGCAGACTCTTTGCAACTTGATAATGCTATAGAGAAGCTACAAGAATATAATCCAGATATAGCTATTATGGATTGCATGGGCTATACAATAAAAATGCAGCAGAAAGTAAGAGACAGCCTTGGAAAACCTGTATTTCTAGCCCGAAGTGTTGTGGCCAGAGTGATTAAAGATATGTTTGGATAGGGGGCAAGGGTAAATGGATTTTGAGAAAATGATTAATGTGTCGAAGTGCCTTCTCACAGATAATATGGGACTTCGTCGAGAAGAAAAATTATTGATAATATGCGATAGCAAGACTGTAAATATTGCTAAAAGTCTTTTTGAGGCGGGGCAATTACTAGGAAGCGAATCTCTTCTGGTTCAAATTTCGCCTATGAAAAAAAATGGAGAGGAACCATCTGCACGTGTGCGTGAATTGATGTTAGCTTCAGATGTTGTCGTTATTCCTACAAGTAAGTCTATGACTCATACCCACGCCAAAAAAGATGCATGTGTTGCTGGAGCTCGTGTTGCTACCATGCCTGGAATTACTGAGGATATGTATTTTAATGGGCCTATTACTGCAGATTATAAAGAAGTTGAAATTTTAACAAAAAAACTCACATCTCTTCTTGACAAGGCTAAAGAGGCTGAGATACGAAAAGACGGCTGTTCCCTTACGTTGTCTCTTGACGGGAGAAAAGGTATTCCGAGTACAGGTGTATATCGGGAAAAAGGGCAAGCTGGCAACTTACCATCTGGTGAAGCTTTTATTGCTCCCGTTGAGGGTAGCACTTCAGGAGAAGTTGTTATCGACGGTTCATTTGCTGGAATTGGAGTCTTAAGTGCTCCCTTGAAACTTTTTTTTGAGAAAGGGCAGCTTGTAGATGCGCAGGGTCCTGAGCGTCAAAAACTCTTTGACCTTCTGGGAGACAATCTTTTGGCAAGAAATGTAGCTGAACTTGGAATAGGAACTAATAATAAAGCTCGAGTCACAGGGGTTATTCTCGAAGATGAAAAAATATATGGAACTGTACATATTGCTCTTGGCAGTAACGATACCTTTGGAGGAACAGTTGCTGCAGGAATCCATGTAGATGGAGTAATTACCAACCCTGAACTTTACATTGATGGGAAATGTATTCTTTCTGAAGGGAAAATCCATATTTAACTATATTCTTTTGTTTCAGAAGGCGGGAATTCAGTTTCCCGCCTTTTTTGTTAAAATAGGTAAGTTAACGTCGACTTTAATAAAAAAAAGGAGGTAGGTTTGAATGGACGACGTTCCTGGTAGCAGTACATATTTAAAATCTGCTGCGTTATTCAAACAGACCTCTACACGTCACTTTTTTTCAGAGGTCTGAGGTCTGTTTAGACACTGAAAAGGAGTGATATCCGATGAATATGTCATTAGGCCAAGCTCTGCAAACTTTTCTGCTGAGCAAAGATTTCTCTTTGATTAAAGATTTTTGTATCTCAAACCATCCTGCAGTTGTTGCCGACTTTTTATCCCCACTGAAGCCTCAAGAGATATGGTCAATTCTTTCCATTCTCAATCCTCAGAAGAGGGCAGAAGTCTTTTGCCAAATAGATGAAGATAGGCAAATTACTTTAGCCAGTCAATTGGCGAGACATGATCTAGCAGCTTTAGTTACAGATATGTCTTCTGATGATAGAGCTGATTTGTTTAGGCGCTTACCAGAAGCAACGCAAAAGATACTCTTACCAGCCCTTGCCCAGGCAGAGCGAGACGATATTAGACGTCTTGTTTCTTATGCAGAAGGCACATGTGGTTCTGTTATGACTTCCGACTACGCAACACTACCTGAGAATATAACAGTAGCTCAAGCTATTGAAGAACTACGCAGAGAAGCTCCAGATAGAGAAACTATTTATTATATTTATGTTTTAGGGGAGCAGCGTAAGTTATTGGGTTTTGTGTCGTTAAAAGACCTTATTGTTTCTTACTCTGCTCTCAACGTTGCTGATATTATGCATCGTGACCTTATCTTTGTAAAAGCAAATGATGACCAAGAAGAAGCAGCCAGAAAAATCGCTAAATATGATCTTCTTGCTTTGCCTGTTGTTGACGAAGCAGGTTCCTTAGTTGGAATTATTACACATGACGATGCCATTGATATTATTACTCAAGAACACACTGAAGATATGGAAAAACTTATGGCCATTGGTGGGCGACATGACGTAGGTACATATTTAAAGACATCTGCTTTTGAACACTTCAAAAATAGAGTTTTTTGGGTTGTTGGGCTAGCTGCGGTAGGACTTCTTTCTGGTATGGTTATTCACCGTTTTGAGGCGACCTTGGCTCATTTTATGATTTTAGCGTTGTATTTGCCAATGCTTACAGATAGCGGTGGAAATACTGGTAGCCAGGCTGCAACTGTAATAATACGGGCGTTGGCACTTCGCGAAATTAAAATAAAGGATATTTTTAAAGTTTTGCTAAAAGAGTTAAAAGTATCAGTTATGCTCGGTGTTATTTTGGGAGGACTTTCTTATGGAAAAGTTCTTTTCTTATCTAAAGATTTGATACTACCTGTAGGAATGACTCTTCCTATGATAGCTACGGCTATCGCTATGGCACTGATGATACAAGTTGTTACCTCTACATTGATAGGTGCTCTCTTGCCCATGGGGGCAGTTTTTCTGGGATTTGATCCCGCTATTGTTGCGAGCCCCGCATTAACAACAATAGTGGATATAACTGGTCTGTTGATCTATTTTAATATTACACGAATGATCTTAGGGCTATGAATAAATTTTAATAAAAAGACATACAGAAAACCTATTTTATGTTAGAATAAGGCATATTCGAAAAAATTATATTAGGCCAAAACGATCTCCCCCCCTTTTGGATTTCTTTTGGTCGTGGTATTTTAGAGGCTCTGTATGTGAGAGCCTCTTTTTGTTGCCTGTTTACAGAATATTTGGATTTTACCCATTAAGTCGAATAGCGCTCTTATTTTCAATTTTGTAAGGGGCCATAGTTTGCTTCCTGATAACGTGATAAAGTGAATGGCGGGAATCCCAGTCCGTACGATTGGCTCCCGCCAATTCAAAGATAAATGGGCTCACCCTGTCCAATAGTAGTGGCGGAATGGAAGTTGCGG
>NZ_JAYFQR010000038.1:0-11306 GCF_034926885.1 Aminobacterium sp. | reverse complement strand
ATGTCATGGCGGGTTTACCTCCTATATCCTTTATTTTGGTTGTTTGAGCAACACCAGTATAAAGGAGAGGTGCCCGCCTTTTTCATTATCTCTTTCACTTTACCTAAGTAAACGGAACGAAACTCTGGCCCATCTACAACCGGAACAACTTTCATACTTGACAACAACTCATGAGTCATGTAGAATTCCCCTTGTCCTCGCAGCAAGGGCGAGTGGTGGAACGGCAGACACAGGGGATTTAAAATCCCCCGAGCGTTAGCTCTTGCGGGTTCAAGTCCCGCCTCGCCCACCACGTAAAAGTTGCAAAACATGTTGCAGGAAGTTGCAAAGTTAAGGCAACCGAGTTAGTATATACAATGTGTTGATTATCGCGGGGTGGAGCAGTCAGGAAGCTCGTCGGGCTCATAACCCGAAGGTCGCAGGTTCAAATCCTGCCCCCGCAACCAATTTGGCGGTGTAGCTCAGATGGCTAGAGCATGCGGTTCATACCCGCAGTGTCACTGGTTCGATTCCAGTCACCGCCACCAAATATAAAAACTAAAGGCGGGAGACTCATCTCCCGCCATTTTTGTTTCACCTCTTGTGTGGGAGGTGGCAGTGTGATATGACAGAAAATATTGAAAAACAACTTCCATATGAATTATCTCTTCCTTACTTACGTAGTAAATTCTGGGCCGTTGCTCAAAAACAAGGCTGGGCAGGAAAAAAAGGTCCTGCAGTTGTTGCTGTCTCTGGAGGTAGCGACTCTGTAGCGCTATTGTGGTTCTTTGTTCAGTTTTGGCCTGGAAAAGTTGTAGTTGCCCATTTAGAACACGGTATTCGTGGAAAAAGTTCTTTTGAAGATGCTGACTTTGTAAAAGCTCTTGCAAAGCAGTGGCATTGCGATCTTCAAATAAAGCATGTAGCTGTTCCCCAACTCCTTGAAAAGGGTGAAACGCTTGAGGAAGGAGCGCGTAGAATACGCTATGACTTTCTTGAATATGTTTCATCTTCATGTCAAGCAGAAATTGTTGCTTTGGGTCATACTGCTGATGATGTGGCGGAAACCCTTCTTTTCAACCTTTGTCGCGGCTCAGGCCCCTTTGGCCTTGTCGGAATTCCTGAAGTTCGAGAGCAATATGTTCGTCCTCTTATTAATTGGTGGAGGGAAGGCTTGCAGCGCCTTTTAACAGCGAGAGGCATTACATGGAGAACTGACCCCACAAATTCTGATACTGTGTACGCGCGGAACCGAATCCGTCATGAAGTTATCCCTATGTTGGAAAAAACTATAAATCCTTCTACGCGACAACACCTTGTAGATTTAGCTCAGGATATGCAAGAATACAGACAAAGAGAAGAGGAACAGGGAGCGCTCCTTCTCCAGTGGGCGAAACGTGATTTCCCTTTTTCTTTCTACGCAGCAGATTTGGCTTTTATTCGTTCTCTTTCGGATCAGGAAATTGCCTGGTTTATACGAGCCGTAGGCAGAGATCTGAATTTAAAAACTTTAACAAGAAATAGACTAAACTCTTTAGTGTCAACAATAAGAAAATCTGGACGTTGGTTGTTTCAATGGGAAAATAGAGTTTTTATTTGTTGCGGTTCAGGTTTTATGGTATGGATAAATCCAAAACTCCTGTATAATACTCACGCTACACCACTGGAGTTGACTTTTGACGATGAGGAAGGTCGGGCGTATTGGGGTGTTTGGTCTGTTTCGTGGGAAAAAAAACAATCAGTTCCTAAGCATTTGAATTCTTCTCTGAAGGTTTTTTGGGGAGTATATCCCTTGAGAAATGATTCTTGTCTTTCTCTTTCTTCTTTAACGTCTAAAAGAGGAATGGCAGAAAAAAATACATTGAAGAAAATCCCCTGGTGGTTAGAGAAAATATGGCCATTTTTTGGTGATAAAGATAGATGGCGATGGATTCCAATTATTGAAGATTTTTCCACGCCAAGCAAAGAGTTTTCAAATAAAAATTCCTGGAGTGGGCCATGGATAATTTTGAGGCTGGAGCCACATTCTTCAGCTCTGGAGGGATAACAATAAAATGAACTATGAAGTTTCAGATATACTTTTGTCTGAAGAGACGATTCAAGAGCGAGTAAAAGAGATTGCTACAGAGATAAGCAAAGAATATGCAGGGGAAGAACTGGTAACAGTAGGGATTTTAAAAGGAGCTGTTGTATTCCTTTCCGATCTTATTCGGCACATTGATAAAGATGTTGATGTTATTATGGAATTTATGGCTGTATCTTCATATGGTGATTCGACTAAAACAAGTGGAATAGTCAAGATAATAAAAGATATGGATACTAGCATAAAGGGAAAGAACGTTCTCATCGTTGAGGATATTGTTGATACCGGTCTGACATTGTCGTATCTTATTCGTATGATGCAAGAACGTCAGCCAAAAAGTGTTCGTGTCTGTGTGCTCCTCGATAAAGAAGAACGCAGAAAGGTTCCAGTGAAAGTAGATTATAAAGGATTTGATATTCCTGATAAGTTCGTGGTAGGGTATGGATTGGATTATGCAGGAAAATGGCGAAATTTGCCATCTATTCATATAGTTGAAACAAATACGGATAGCCCCGAAGTGGGTAATTCAATGAGAGGCGGCGATATTTAGTGGGGCGATTGATTAAGAACCTCGGATTGTACCTGATTCTCGTTGTGCTTGTTGTAAGCCTCGTAAACGTTTTTTTATCTCCGGCACATGGGCCACAACAATCTGAAGCGATTACGTATTCCGAGTTCCTAACAGCAGTAGATACGGGACAAGTTAAGAGTATTATAATTAAAGAAAATACAATATCGGGTCGTTTTATAGATGGAAGAAGTTTCCAGGCCGAAGTTGTTGGTGCTGGAGATCTTGCAAAGGAAATAGCTAGCAAGGGCGTTAACGTGCAAGTAGAGGCCCCTCAAAAAACACCGTGGTGGGCTACTATGATATCTTCCTTCTTCCCTACCTTGCTTCTAATTGGAGTGTGGATATTCTTCCTTTACAATATGCAAGGTGGCGGTGGCAAGGTGATGAGTTTTGCCAAGAGCAAAGCTAAGCTTTTCCTTGATAATCGTCCGAAAGTAACGTTCGCAGATGTTGCTGGTTGTGATGAATCTAAAGAAGAGTTAAGTGAGGTAGTTCAGTTTCTTCGTGATCCTGGCAAATTCAGAGCGTTGGGGGCACGAGTACCTAAAGGTGTATTGTTATTGGGACCTCCTGGTACAGGTAAAACTTTACTGGCTCGAGCTGCAGCGGGAGAAGCAGATGTTCCCTTCTTTAGTGTAAGCGGATCTGATTTTGTTGAAATGTTTGTTGGTGTTGGTGCAGCTCGTGTTCGAGATCTTTTTGAGCAGGCACGAAAATACCAGCCTTGTATCATTTTTATTGACGAAATGGACGCTGTTGGACGTCATCGTGGTGCGGGTCTTGGTGGTGGACATGATGAAAGAGAACAGACTCTTAACCAACTCTTGGTTGAACTTGATGGTTTTGACGAATCAACAGGGATAATTCTTATTGCGGCAACAAACAGACCAGATATATTGGATCCAGCATTATTACGTCCTGGTCGCTTCGATAGACATATAGTTGTAGATCGTCCAGACGTTAAGGGACGCGAGGAAATATTGGCTGTTCACGTTCGAAGTAAGAAGTTGGCAGATGATGTTGATCTCGGCGTTGTAGCACGTCGTACTCCAGGTTTCGTAGGTGCAGATTTAGCGAATCTTGTGAATGAAGCGGCCCTTTTAGCCGCACGGGCAGGTAAGAATCTTGTTACTATGGCGGAGTTTGAGGAAGGCATTGACCGAGTTATTGCTGGCCCAGAACGAAAGAGCCGCCTTGTAAGTGATAAAGAGCGGAAGATTATTGCTTATCATGAGACTGGCCACGCTCTTGTTGCTAAATATTTACCAGATTGCGACCCAGTGCATAAGATTTCTATTATTCCTCGTGGTCACATGGCCTTGGGATACACGTTGCAATTGCCGGTGGAAGATCGTTTCTTGATGTCTAAAACCGAATTGCTCAATCAGATTACGGTGCTTCTTGGTGGACGTGTTGCCGAGGAACTCATCTTTGGAAATGTTACGACTGGTGCAGGTAACGATTTAGAGAGAGCTACCCAAATTGCGCGAAGAATGGTTACCGAATTTGGTATGAGCGATACTCTTGGACTTGTTAAACTTGGTCATAAACATCAGGAAGTCTTTTTGGGACGCGATATTACTGAAGATAAAAATTATAGTGATAACGTAGCCTATATGATCGACCAAGAAGTTAAAGCTATCATTGACGGTTGTTATGAAAAGGCTAAACAGATATTGACTGAAAAGAACGATCAAGTTGAAATGGTAGCGAGTACACTCCTTGAGAAAGAAGTTATAGAAGGTAAGGAACTTGATGAACTATTGGGATTGGCACCTCAAGAGGAAGAAGTAAAAGAGCAGAATTATGCTCAGACAAAAGAGACTGAGACAGAAGAAATAAAAGAAGCGCAGCATGAAGGCAGCGCTAAACCTGAAGTTGCCGGCAACCCCGTATAGTTTTACTTTAACGACCTTAAGCGTGTCTGCTACTCCTTGCAGGCACGCTTTTTTTTACTGCCATGAATGATAGACTAAGGAGAAAGGGAGTTGGTACATCATGGCTGAAATTTTTAAATTGAGATCTGATTGGCCTCCCTCAGGGGATCAGCCTGAAGCAATAGAACAATTAATTTCTTCCATAGAGAAAAATACACGATTCCAAACCCTTTTAGGGGTTACCGGAAGTGGTAAGACTTTTACTGTTGCCAATGTTTTAGCCCACTTCGATCGTCCAGTTCTTGTCCTTGCACATAATAAGACTTTAGCTGCGCAACTTTACTCTGAATTTAAATCATTCTTCCCTGACAATGCAGTTCATTATTTTGTAAGTTATTATGATTATTACCAGCCCGAAGCTTATATCCCGTCAAGTGACACATATATAGAAAAGGATGCCTCCGTTAACGATCGTATTGAAAGATTACGATTAGCAGCGACGAAAGCTCTCATAGAGCGAAGAGATGTAATTGTTGTTGCGAGCGTATCATGTATTTATGGCTTGGGAAAAAAGGAAATGTACGAAGAGGTTATCTTCCCATTTTCTGTTGGTGAAAAATGGGATCGTCGCAATTTTATGGAACGATTACTCGATAACTATTACGCTAGAAATGATATGATTCTTGAGCCCGGTAAATTCAGGGCACGAGGCGACGTTATAGAGATTTATCCGTCTTATAGTGAGACTGCCATTAGAATTGCTTTTTATGACGATGAAATAGAACGAATAGATGACATTGATCCCGTAAGCGGGCATTCTTTACGGTCTTTAGAAAAGGCTTCAGTTTTCCCCGTTCAACACTATATAACAAGCAGGGATGCCATTGATAAGGCTATGGACCAGATCCAGCAAGAGTTGGACGAACAGGTTGCTTCTTTTAAAGCGCAGGGAAAATTCCTTGAGGCACAGCGTATAGAAATGAGAACTCGATACGATATGGAAATGTTGGCTGAGACAGGATATTGTTCAGGCATAGAAAATTACTCTCGTTATCTTGATGGTCGTAAGCCTGGTGAGCCTCCTGGAACTCTCCTTAACTTTTTCCCTGATGATTTCATTATGGTTATCGACGAATCTCATATTACGCTTCCTCAGGTGCGAGGAATGTACAATGGAGATAGAGCCAGAAAACTCACTTTAGTTGAGAATGGATTCCGCCTTCCTTCCTGTTTGGATAATAGGCCTCTGAACTGGCAGGAATTTAAAAAAAATCTTCATCAGGCTATCTTTATTTCAGCTACTCCAGGGGATTGGGAGCGTAAAGTGTCTGGTAGTCTTGTAGAGCAGATTATACGACCAACGGGAGTTGTCGACCCTGAAATTATTGTAAGTCCAGCAACGGGACAAGTTGATGATCTCGTTAATAGACTTCGGGAAGTAACTGAACGAGGTGAAAGAGCACTTGTTACAACTTTAACGAAGAAGTCATCTGAAGATTTGGCTGAATATCTTGCAGAACTTCAGTTTAGAGTAAAGTACATACACTCTGAATTAAATACTTTTGAAAGGGCTGAACTCATCCGAGATCTTCGAAACGGAGAGATTTCAGTACTCGTAGGAGTTAATTTGTTACGAGAAGGTATGGATCTCCCTGAAGTATCGTTAGTTGCTATCCTTGATGCTGATAGGGAAGGATTTTTGCGGTCTCATCGTTCGCTCATTCAGATTATGGGAAGGGCTGCGAGGAATATTGGCGGGCAAGTTATTCTTTATGCCGATGAAAAAACTGAAAGTATAAAAACATCTGTGGAGGAAACGCGGCGTCGTAGAGAGATACAGATGCGCTTTAACGATGAGCATGGAATAATTCCTCAATCTATTTATAAGTCGGTACAAAGTCTTTTGCCAGAAGAGCTTATGGAGGATATAGAATTAGTTAAGAGTAAACGAGGTAAAAAGAGAGGAAAGGACATAGAAGAATATACCCATGCTGATCTTGAGCGATTAATGTGGGAAGCTGTTGAAAAACTTGATTTTGAAAAAGCGGCGCAAATTCGTGATATATTAACAGATTCGAAAGGGAAGGAGTGGCAACGAGTTGCATCTCATCAGCATAAGAGGAGCAAGAGAGCACAATCTCAAAAATATAAACGTTACACTTCCAAAGAATAAATTAGTAGTTATTACCGGGCCTTCGGGGTCAGGAAAATCATCTTTAGCTTTTGATACGTTATATGCGGAAGGGCAACGACGTTACGTTGAATCTCTTTCTGCATATGCAAGACAATTTCTTGGTGTACAAAAGAAACCAGATGTAGACGATATATCAGGTCTATCCCCAGCTATATCCATTGAACAAAAAGGAACTTCACATAATCCTCGTTCAACAGTGGGAACAGTTACCGAGGTTTACGACTATTTGCGATTGATTTATGGCCGTTTAGGAATTCCTTATTGTCCATCGTGTGGAAAGGCTGTGGTCAGGCATTCCTTAGATGAAATTGTCGATATTATTTTCCGCAACTATCCAGAAAAGCGTTTAGAAATACTTGCCCCTCAGGTTCGAGGGAAAAAAGGCGAGTTTAAAAATCTCTTTGCACAAAATAGAGAAAAAGGGTTTATGCGAGTTCGAGTGGATGGCACTACTTTTTGGCTTGAAGAAGAAATTCCTCTTGATAAAAATAAGAGACACACTATTGAAGTTGTTATAGATCGTTTAAAGGTTCTGGAAGATCGTAAAGGCCGCATCAGCGAAGCTGTCGAATCTGCTCTTTCTCTCTCTGGCGGCTATGTTCTGCTCGTTACAGAGGGGGGAGAGGAGCAGCTTCTTACAGAAAATTATGCGTGCCCTGATTGTGGCATTTCTCTTCCAGAAATAGAGCCACGACTTTTTTCCTTCAATAGCCCCTTCGGAGCCTGCCCAGAGTGTTCTGGACTAGGCAGCCATGAGCATTTTTGTGAGGAACATGCCGTAGACCCAGTCCGTTCGGTTGAAGAAGGCGCACTTCTTCCTTGGAAGAAAAAACACTATATGTTGAGTAAACTCTACACCTTCTCCCAGACGAAAGGATGGGATATGTCTTTGCCTTATGAAAAGCTTCCCGAAGAAGTTCGGCATTTTATCCTGTACGGTAGTGACGAGCGGCTTCCAATGTTTTTTTCGGATCGAGGAGAACGTCGTCAATATATGGGAAAATACGAAGGGTTGCTTTCTTGGCTTGAAAATCGTTGGAAAGAGACTGAATCTGAAAGTGTCATGGACGAGTTAGCGGGATATCGTATAGAAGATGTATGTCAAACATGTCACGGACTTCGTCTTCGTCCAGAAGCTTTGATGGTAAAGCTCAAAAATTACACTATTGGAGAGCTCGTTGAAATGCCAGTTGACCGGCTTTTGCCCGTTTTGAAAGAGATGGAGTTTACTGATAATGAAAAGAAAATCATGGGGCAAGTCATGATTGAACTCGAAAAGAGGCTTTCTTTTCTTATTGATGTGGGAGTGGGTTATCTCTCCCTTTTACGACGAGCCGATACTCTAAGTGGAGGAGAGAGTCAACGTATTCGTCTGGCTACGCAGATAGGTTCGAAGCTTAGCGGCGTTCTTTATGTTCTTGACGAGCCGACGATAGGTCTTCATTCTAGAGATACAGATCGTCTTTTGCGCACTCTCAGATCTATTCGGGATTTGGGCAACACTGTTGTTGTTGTAGAGCATGATAGGGAAACAATGCTTGCAGCTGATGCTATTGTGGAAATGGGGCCTGGGGCTGGTGAATTAGGTGGAGAAATTATTAATTCTGGAACGGCAGAAGAGGTTAAAAGCAGCAAGGCTTTGACAGGTCCATATCTTCGAGGAGAGGTGTCGGGATGTGTTCGGAGAGAGAATCTCAGGCGACCTTCCAATTGGCTCACGCTAAAAAAAGTTGCCCATCATAATCTGAAAAATATTGATGTTCCTATACCAGTTGGTGTTTTTACATGCATTAGCGGGGTTTCGGGATCGGGAAAGAGCAGCCTCCTTTACGATGTTTTATATAAAGGAATGAAGCGTATTCTTGACAGAGATTTTAGAGAGAGGGCAGGAAAACACCTTAAAATAGAAGGCGCCGAAGTCTTTAAAAATGTTGTGCTTGTAGATCAAAGTCCTATTGGGCGGACTCCGCGGTCGAACCCCGCAACGTATACAGGGCTTTTTACTCTTATTCGGGAACTCTTTGCTGAGCTTCCAGAGTCTAAAATACGAGGTTATGCTCCTGGGCGGTTTAGTTTTAATGTTCGTGGGGGACGATGTGAAGCTTGCGGCGGTGCTGGTTCTGTCAAGGTCTCCATGCTATTTTTGCCCGATGTCTATGTAGATTGTGAGGTTTGCGGAGGTACACGGTACAATAGAGAAACGCTCGAAGTTCGTTATAAAGGGAAGAATATATCAGATGTGCTTAATATGACAGTGGATGAGGCATCAGAGTTTTTTAAAGATATACCTCGAATAGCTTCAAAACTAGCCCTCATACAAGATGCGGGCTTGGGTTATATCCGTTTGGGCCAGTCAGCATTAACGTTGAGTGGGGGAGAAGCGCAAAGGGTAAAATTAGCAAAAGAACTAAGTAAACGTTTTACTGGGCCGACATTATATCTTCTTGACGAACCAACAACAGGGCTTTTTTATACCGATGTAAAGAAATTGCTCCAGATTTTGCATCGAATAGTCGATCAGGGGAATACAGTTGTAACGATAGAACATAACTTGGATGTTTTGTTATCGTCTGACTACATTATCGACTTGGGGCCCGAGGGTGGTATGGAGGGAGGAAAAATAGTCTGCCAAGGAACTCCTGAAGAAATAATAAAGAGCAGAGAGGGATACACGTCTGCATATCTTCATGAATATGCCAGACAGCTTGAAAGGGATGAACATTATGAGCGCAAAACAGCATCGTAACACGAAAAGTTTTAAGAATTCTAAAGATCGCGATATGAGACATCGTGACATAAATAAAGACAAAGACAAAAGCAAAGAAAAAAATAAAGAACAAAATAAAGAACAAAATAAAGAACAAGGAGAGCAGCAACTAGATGACCTTATGTGGGGGCGTCAACCCATTCTTGATTTATTGCGTTATTCTCCTCAAAAGTGTCTGAAATTATGGATTTCTGAGAGAGTTCACCCATCTTTTTCTGGAGAAGTGACAACTCTTGCCCGTTCTGCAAAAGTAACGTTTCAAAAGGTTGCACCGATGGTTCTTGATACTATGTGTATTGGAGAGAATCATCAAGGTGTCGTAGCTAAGATTACTGCTGTAGATCAATTAGAATTGGATGATTTTTTACCAACGATTGCATCAAATAAGACACCAGTTCTTCTTGTCGTTCTTGATCATATCCTTGATCCTCATAATTTAGGTGCTATTATTCGATCTGCGGAAGCTGCTGGAGCAACAGCTGTTATTTATCCTAAAAGACGTTCTGCTTTGCCAGGAGGAACTGTTGTTAAAGTAAGTGCGGGGGCAGCCTTGCGTCTCCCCATGATTTCCGTGACAAATATAGCGCAGACGATTGTGCAGCTTCAAGGCGAAGGGTTTTGGGTTGTAGGTCTTGACCATAATGCAAAACAGACACTTTGGGAAGCAAATTATCCTGATAAGGCTGTTTTTGTCGTTGGGGCGGAAGGAGAGGGATTGTCCCGTCTTGTTGCTGAACGATGTGATATGTTAGTTCGTATTCCTATAACGGGCAAAACCGGCTCTCTCAATGCCAGTGTTGCTGCGGCACTGGGAATGTTTGAGTGGGCCAGGGGAAAAGGAGTAGATGGTCATGGTGAATAAAAATGTAGAGTCAATAGCCGTCATTGGTGCTGGAATGTTGGGCGGTTCTGTGGCACAGGGTTGGGCCCATAAGAAATGCACTGTTTTTGCCTATGACAAAGATAGACAGAAAGTGGAAGCCTTAGAGAAAGAGGGCGTTCATTACATTGCTGATAGTGAGGAAGCGATTAATAGGGCAGATGTTGTCGTTTTTGCCTTAAAACCTCATATTCAATTACCAGTAATTGCCTCTTTAGCTACGAATTTATCGAATAAACTTTGTTTTTCCATGGCAGCTGGCCTACGTTTGGAACAGCTTATGGAAGCAGCACCAGCGGCTCGATGGATTCGAGGAATGACAAATATTTGCGCATCTGTTAATGCTGCTTTTACAGCATATACATCATCTTTGGGTGCAACGGATGAAGATAGAAACGTCGCGAAATCTCTCTTTGATCTTTTGGGAGAAAGTGAAGAAACAATAGAACCGAATCTTGATGCTATTACGGGTATATCTGGGTCAGGGCCGGCGTATATGTTTACAGTGCTTGAAGCGTTGACCTACGGAGGACTCCGTGTTGGAATTCCTAAGAATTTAGCATTGAAGGCTTCAGCCGCTACAATGATTGGGGCTGCAAAGTTGGTTTTAGACACAGGAAGGCACCCAGCGGATCTTAAAGACGGCGTTGTCACTCCGGGAGGAACAACTATTGAAGGGCTTTATCAATTGGAAGAAGGGGCAGTCCGAGCAGCTTTTATACGTGCCATTACAGAAGCTACACGCCGAGGAAAAGAGTTGGGAGAGAAAAAGAAGAACAGTTAAAACTAGTTTAACTCCTTTTTAGCTCTTTTATTGTAAGGGGCCATAGTTTGCTTCCTGATAACGTGATAAAGTGAATGGCGGGAATCCCAGTCCGTATGATTGGCTCCCGCCAATTCAAAGATAAATGGGCTCACCCTGTCCAATAGTAGTGGCGGAATGGAAGTTGCGGCT
>NZ_JAYFQR010000002.1:0-225618 GCF_034926885.1 Aminobacterium sp. | reverse complement strand
AGAAGGCTTTGAGCTGACGGTGAGAGAAGTTCGCCTGTCGGCGGGAGCAGGTTTCATTATTCCCATAACGGGATCGATAATGACCATGCCTGGCCTTCCGAAAGTTCCAGCCGCTATGAGAATTGACGTTGACGATAACGGGAATATTACCGGCTTGTTCTAAAAACTAGAGAATCTGTAAAATAACGGTCGACTTAAACTAAGTCGGCCGTTATTTTTATTTTTGCGTCTCTATTTTTCCTTTTGTGGTATATTTTTTTAGGATTCTCTCATAGAAGAGTGTTAAAAATTAAAGCTTGTGATGGAGGTTATTTTATGTCTGTTAAACCCTGGTGGCGCGAGACCCTTGAAACTGTTCTTTGGGCAGTGGCGCTTGCGCTTGTTCTCCGTACCTTTGTAGTTCAATCTTATTGGATTCCAAGCGGATCGATGATACCGACTTTGCAAATTCGAGACCGCGTTATGGCTGCTAAATTTTGGTATTACTTCTCCGAACCTAAGCGGGGACAAATTGTGGTTTTCAAATTTCCTGACGATACAAAAAAGGATTTTGTAAAACGTATCATTGGGCTACCAGGAGAGACGATAGAAATTCGGGATGGCGTTGTCTATGTAAATGGTGAGCCTCTTCAGGAACCCTATATACAAAATCATGATTCAGTTTCAATGAATTCTATAACAGTGCCGCAAGATCACTACTTTATGTTGGGAGACAACAGGCCTAATTCATGGGATGGACGTTACTGGGAACATCAGTTTGTTTCTAAGGAAGCTTTGCGTGGCCCTGCATTTTTCCGTTTCTGGCCTCTACCGAGGGTAGGTATTCCTAAATAAAGGCATGAAAATGGCGGAGGACAGAGGATTCGAACCCCTGGAGGCTCACGCCTCAACTGATTTCAAGTCAGCCGCCATCGACCACTCGGCCAGTCCTCCGCTTATACTAAAGGGACATGTGTCCGGGCATGTATTATACACATTGGTCTGGAAGCAGACAACCCTTTTCATAGAAAAGATGGGCTATAATTTTAGAGATTTTTATTTCTTAAAGAGGAGGACTAGCGATGGAGAGAATGGAAGTGATCAAAAAATACATTTGTACCCCTTCTTCTATCGCCATAATAGGAGCTTCCCCGAAAGAAAACAGACCTGTTTATGGTGTGATGAATTATCTTCAAAAGATTGGTCACACACTTTATCCTGTAAACCCAGCATATAAAGGAAAGGAAATTCTCGGCATTCCCTGTTTTGATTCTTTGAGCGAAATACCAGATTCTATTGATGTTGTTGCTTTTTTTCTCTCACCTTCCTTGCAACAACCTGTAGCAGAAGAATTAGTGAAGAATAAAAAAAATCATCCGGTAGTTTGGTTTCAGCCGGGAGCGGAGAATCCAACAGTGGAATTATGGCTTGAGGAAAGAGGCTTTTTTGTCGTTAGTTATGAATGCATGATGGTAGCCCATCGTAAGTGGTGTTTTTAATTTATTATAGGCAAAATACGTTATACAATTTTAACGATAGCCATAAATTGTCACACTTTTGGTATCTATGGTATATAATTCTATAAAGAACGATTCCTTTTTCTTGCCTAAAATCCTTCATAGAGCTACTTTTTATTCTTTGTTTTAAGGGAGGTTTTCCCCTTTGTATCATGAAATTGCCATTTCTTTGCGAGTTCGTTATAGCGAAACAGATCAAATGGGAATTGTTTATTACGCCAATTATTTAACGTGGTTTGAGATTGGACGTACTGAATATTGTCGTGCTTTAGGTATACCCTACACTAAATGGGAAGAAGAAGGGGTGCTTTTACCGGTAGTGGAGGCATCTTGTCGATATCTATCCCCAGCACGTTACGATGATAACCTGACTGTTACAACGTGGGTTGAAGAAATAAAAGTGTCGAGTATGCGATTTGGATATCGTATTGAGAGAGAAGAAGATAAAAAAACATTGGCAGAGGGCACAACTCGTCATGCCTTTGTTGATAAAGAGGGAAAGTTGCTTCGAAGAAAACATCCTTTTTATCTCTGGATTCAAAAACTTATTGAAGAAAAATAATGGAGGTGGCGTGTACGGTGAGCACAAAGGCGATACTCTTGGGCAATGAAGCCATCGCTCGTGGTATTGTGGAAGCCGGCTGTGCTGTGGCTACTGCATATCCAGGAACTCCTTCTTCGGAGATTTTGCCAGCAGTGGCTAAGTTTGCAGATGCGCTCGGAACTTCTACAGCCGTTGAGTGGGGAGCAAATGAAAAAGTAGCTTTTGAAATGGCAACGTCAGCAGCTTTTACAGGAGTTCGATCTTGCGTCGTTATGAAGCAAGTTGGTTTGAATGTTGCTGCCGATCCATTTATGAGTGCTGCTCATTTCGATATGAAGGGTGGAATGCTATTAGTTGTAGCTGATGATCCAGGTCCCCATAGTTCTCAGACAGAACAGGATAGCCGCTTTTTTGCATATTTTGCTAAAGTGCCATGCTTTGATCCTTCGACTGCGGCGGAAGCGAAAGATATGGTTTTCGATGCATATGATCTTTCGGAGAAATACAACATCATTACAATGCTTCGACCGAGTGTACGCGTAGATCACTGTCGTCAGGACGTAGATATAAAAGATGTTCTTACTATAGACAGAGAGATACGTTTTGAAAAAGATCCGGCACGATGGGTTTGTCTTCCTGCTACTGTCAGAATCAACCATCCTAAACTCAATAAGAAAAACGATCAAATCAGAGAAGATTTCGAAACAGAATATAGCAAATATAACTATGAAATTCCTGCAAAAGGCAAAGCCAAGCTTGGCATTATTGCCTCTGGCGTCTCTTTTTCTATTGTTTATGATATTTTGAAGGCTTGGGGACGTGAAGATATCTCCATATTGAAAATCGGAACTCCAGTGCCATTACCAATAAAAATGGTGACAGATTTTATCAATCGCCATGAAAATGTTCTTGTTCTTGAAGAAACCTATCCTGTTGTTGAAATGCAGCTCTTAGACCGAACAAAGGTCAAGGGGCGCTGGAATGGATTTGTTCCAAGAGCAGGTGAGCTTTTACCTGAAGTTATTGAATCTATCATTCTTAAGGCTCTTGACGAAGAGAAAGCTGTTGGTGCTGATAGCGACCTGAAGGCAGCTCTTGAAGAGTTAAAGATAACTCCGAGAAAGCCTATGTTATGCCCTGGTTGTCCTCACCGAGCAAGCATTTTTGCAATTCGTCAGGCTATTCCGAATGCCATTAACCCATCTGATATTGGTTGTTATACCCTTTCTGTTAATCAGAAGGGAGCAGATGCCGTTATGGATATGGGTGCGTCTGTAACTATGGCTTCTGGCCTTTATTTAGCTCATAAAGTAATGGGAAAGGATCAACCCATTGTTTCCACAATAGGCGACTCTACTTTTTTCCACATGGGAATACCCGGGCTTGTTAGCGCAGTATATAACAAGCACGCTTTTGTTTTAAGCATTCTTGATAACAGAACAACGGCGATGACAGGTGCCCAGTCGAATCCTTCTGTAGGAGATAAGTTGCGCAAAGGGGATGAGGGGCGAATAGTAGAAATCGAGCAGGTTGTTCGGGGTTGTGGCGTTCACTATGTGCAAACTCTTGAAGCCTATGATGTGGAAGAAGGCAAAAGGTTGGTAAAAGAAGCCTGGGAATACGCAAAAGAACATCAGGAACCAGCTGTGCTTATATTTAAGCACCCATGCATGCTTCTTCGAGAGCAACAAGATAAGATTCAGGTAAAAGTGGATTCGGAGAAATGTATTGGTTGTAAATTCTGCATCAATTTCTTTAATTGCCCTGGGCTTGTTTTTGACGAAGCTAAGAAGAAAGCTTACATCGATGAACGATTCTGTGTATCTTGCGGCGTTTGCACTCAAGTATGTCCGCACGGGGCTATAATTCCTGTGGAGGAGGCGTAGACCCATGCAGTATGTCATAGTTGGAATTGGTGGACAGGGAATTTTATTTTCAACAAAGGTATTGGGCCATATAGCCATGTCTCGGAAAGAGAATGTAATGGGTAGCGAAGTTCATGGTATGGCGCAACGTGGAGGCTCTGTTATCAGCCATTTCAAAATAGGGGAGTATAAAAGCCCGTTGGTAAAGGCTGGGGAAGCTGATATTCTTTTGGCTTTTGATCAAAATGAAGCTATAAGAAATCTACACTTTCTTCGCGACGGAGGAAATTTGATTGTCAATATATTTGACGAAAAAGCTTTTGGTAATAGCCATCTTGACAATTACTTGAGAAAAAAGGACATAAAACTTTTTAAGATCAAAGGGTATGACCTTTTAAAAGAGCATATGGGGGGTAATTTTCTCTTCTTAAATGTTCTCATTTTAGGAGCTCTTTGTGCATCTAATGTCAGCAATGTTAAAATTGACGAAGTTCGGGAAGCTATAAATCAGTTATCTCCAGAAAAGTTTGCAGATGCAAACTTGAAAGTTCTCAACCTCGGGTACGATGCCCTTTCGTAATATTAAAAAGAGGTTATGTGGAGGGAGCTCAAAAGGGCTCCCTCTTTTTATTAGTGAAGGTTTTTCGTCCTTTGAGCTCCTTGTTGTATGTGCTATAACGATAATAATGTTGGGAGTTTTTTGTGCTGGCTTTCGGCCTCTTTTTCGAGTTAATTCTTCTTGTTATAAAGCCAGACAAGAAGCGGAACGTTTTGCTCTGTGGTTTGAATCGCAATTAACAAAGGGCAGACTAGAAAGAACTTCGTGTATTATTCGTCTCTTGCCAGGAGATCGTCCTGTCGATCAAATAAGGATTACGTGGGATACTGGAGAACGAGAGATTTATGATGCTCATGGTCGTGCATGGTTTCAGATGGGAGGATTCAATAGAGCTCCGCTATATAGTCCTTATTGGCATACGATTTCTCCTGCGTTTGTTCTTGATGTTTCAACAAGACCTCAGCAAGGGGAAAAAGTTTGTAAAGTCATTGTTTCACCACATTGTTTTGTCAGCATCGAAGAAAAAAGGTAAACTGAATACATCTCTATTGAAATCTCAAAAGTACTGGGGTATAAAAAGACAATTCCGATAATGTAGTAGAAGTGGGGGTTCGTTTAATGGCGGAAGTGAGGCCATGGTGGAGAGAATTTGTTGAAACAATATTATGGGCTCTTGTGCTTGCACTCATTTTAAGAACTTTTATTGTGCAGGCATTTTGGATCCCAAGTGGCTCTATGCTTCCTACATTAGAACCAGGGGACAGAGTTTTGGTAGCAAAATTTCTATATACTTTTCGAGAACCTAAGCGGGGAGATATTTTTGTCTTTAAATTCCCCTTAGACCCTAAAAGAGATTTTGTTAAAAGAATCATAGGTCTTCCTGGGGATACTCTTCATATTAAAGATGGAGTTGTCTATATAAATAATAATCCTCTTCATGAAGGCTATGTTAAACAAGCTGATGATTATACACTTTTGCCAAATTTGATTTTCCCGAATGTTCCCGTACATATACCTGCAAAAATGTATTTTGCCATGGGAGATAATCGTTCTCACTCTCAGGATAGCCGCTATTGGGGATTTGTCCCCCAAAAAAATATTCGAGGCCCTGTCCTTTTTCGATATTGGCCTCTCAATAGAATAGGAGTTGTTCGTTAACGTGCCACGTACAGTTTGGTTCCCAGGACATATGGCTAAAGGTAAGCGCAAACTGGAGGAATTAGCCAAAAAACTAGATATTATTTTCGAACTTCGCGATGCAAGAGCTCCGCAGCTTACGTCTTCGCCGATGACTGTTCAGCTTTCCAAGATATGCCCTGTATATATCGTTCTTACTCGAGCTGATCTCGCTGAAGAAGGGGCAACAAAAGCTTGGTTAAGTTTCTTTGCTTCTCAGAAAAGTAAAGCTTGGGCATTCAATCTCTTAGAGGGGAAAATACAATCGTTGCGTCGTGATTTAACCAAGATGAAGCCTTCCCATAGAGAACTTCGCCTTGCTGTTGTTGGAATCCCCAATGTGGGGAAATCATTGTTTTTGAATCTTCTCGTGGGTAAAAAACGAGCTCAGGTTGGAGGTATTCCCGGAGTTACTAAAGGTGTTTCATGGTATAAGGGACAAGATATTCTTGCTGTAGATTCTCCTGGAATACTTGATCCCCATTCACATAATGAAGTCCATCGCCGTTTGGCCTGGCTTGGAAGCTCAAAGGCTCAGGTTATAGGTGGGACCGATGTTGTTGCTCTTTCTCTTATTGAGTTTTTAAAAGAACGTGGATATTGGCATTTGATAGAAGAGAAGTGGAATATAGAGAATGAAGCTGAGGAATCACTGATTACTCTTGAAAAAATCGGGCGTCGCTTGGGGTGTCTGGTTAGTGGTGGACGTGTTGATTTCTCTTTAGCAGGACAGCGCTTTCTTGATACTTTTTCGACTGGAAAGCTTGGACGTATAACTTTAGAATGGCCAGGGGAGCGGTATCCATGGGAGATCGATTAATTATTGGCGTTGATGAAGCAGGTCGTGGCCCTTTAGCAGGACCAGTTGTTGCAGCTGCAGCCATTTTAACGCCATCTCAAAAGGAAAGTTTGTTGGCTTTAGGTCTCAATGATTCGAAAAAACTTACCCCTGTAAAGCGTGAGAAAATTTTTAAAGTAATGCTTAGTCTTGGTGTGGTTTGGAAGGCCCAGGCTGCTTCTCCACGGCGTATTGATAGCATGAACATTCTTCAGGCTACTCTTTGGGCCATGTATAGATCTGTTAAAAAGCTGCCCCCTGTCTTTGATGAAATTATTGTCGATGGAAATATTCGAATTCCGTATCTTGAGGGTGTTTCTCAACAGGCCATGCCGAAGGCAGATAGCCTTATCCCAGAAGTGGCAGCTGCCTCTGTTATAGCAAAAGTTTTACGAGACAGGGCTATGATAGCTTTAGACAGGGTGTATCCCCAATATGAATTTGCCAAGCATAAAGGGTATCCTACCGTGAAACATCGAACTCTTATTGCTCATTTTGGACTATCGCCCATTCATCGTAAAAGCTTTACATGGAAGGTCCCGACGCCATGATGTCTCTCAATGGCCTTTCTGGTCCGGTTGGCGGAAAAAATGTATCGGAAAGTTTACATCAGACTCTGTCTGAAAGTAATGTCTCGTCTACGAAAGCTTCATCCACTAAGGCCATTGCCAATGGGAGTCTTGTTGAAGGGCGCGTTATAGATACATGGCAGGGGGGATATCTTGTCCGAATAGGATCGCAGAATCTTAAAGCTATGGCTAATATTCCTCTCGTTGTAGGTCAGCGATTTCAGGCCATTTGGGATACGTCAGGAGACATTCCTGTTCTTCGCCTTCGTGACGTTGATGTAGCTCTCCTGGGAAGCTTGTCCGAAACTGATCGTCCTATAGCTGAAGCTCTTTTGCTTCGAGGACTCCCTATCTCGACGGAAGTATTAAAAAGTCTTCAAGTAGCATGGATTCGCGCAGGAGGGAAGCAAAACATGCTTGCCCCCCTTGTGGAGCTCTGGGCTCGAAATTTGCCTTTATCCTCCCAAAACATTAATCTTCTGGTATGGTATATAGGTCTTTCCAAAGAAGAACTTCTTGATGTGTGGAAAAAGATTCGCCAGAAGTTTCATGAGGGACTTGAAAAAGGGGAAAATCCTCACGCGGTGTTAAGACGTTTATTGTCAGATACAGACGATGTAGGTTGTTTTTTGCAAGCCCATAGTTTGCTTATGAAATCGGCGCGACAGAATCATAGCGAAGTCGTGCCCTTTTTTTCAGCATGGTGGCCTGTAGGAGAAGAAACAGAAACACTTGCCGCCAAAGTAAGAGTAGAAAAAAGAAGTTTGGAAAATTTGAAAAATTCTTTTTGGAGAGTTGCATTTGATCTGGATTGCTACAATCTAAAAACTGTGTCAGGAGAAGTTGCAACAGAAGGTCATTCGCTGGGAGTTACACTGAAGGTGGAAAATCCGACTGTGCAAAGAATTCTCCGCAGAAGAAAAACGGAGCTTTACGATTTGCTAGATGGGCTCCCTCTCCATACACAATATATTTCCGTTGCTTTGAAGGATATAGAGAGAGATATTGTGTATAGGAGGTTTGATGTAGAAATATGAACGCTTTTGATAAAAGAAAAAAAGCGGCAGCCCTTTCATATAATCCCGAAAAAGATAATGCTCCTAGAGTAGATGCTTTTGGTGAAGATTTTCTCGCCAGGCGAATCATTGAAGTTGCGAAGGAAGCAAATATTCCTATCGTAGAAGATGCTGCATTGGTTTCAGCTCTTTTAACCCTTGAGCTAGGAGAAGAAATCCCTGTAGATCTTTACGAAGCTGTAGCGCGTATCCTTGCTTTCTTATATAAACTTGACAAAGGAGATGAATAAAACCGTGGATCATGTTGCACTTGGCCGTTGGGGGGAAGAAACAGCATGTTCTTATCTCCATAAAAAGGGATGGAATATTCTGGATCGCAATGTTTATTTTCCTCGGGGAGAGCTCGACATAGTAGCCATGGATAAGGATGAACTTGTTGTAGTAGAGGTTCGAACTCGATCATTAGGATATCTTATGTCTCCTGAAGAATCGGTGGGACCTGTGAAAACGCGAAGATTGGTATATGCAGGGTCTTGCTATGTGGAAAAAGTAGATTGGAATGGTTTTTGGAGAATTGATCTCTTGGGAATTACGTGTCATAAAGATGATAGTTATTCCATAGAACATTTCAAAGATATTACGAACGGGATGTCTTTTTTGTGATCCCTATTTATGGTATTACGCTTCAAGGCGTGCAAGCTCTGAAAGTAGAAGTTGAAGTTGAAATAACAGGTGGTCTTTTTTTTATCGCAGTTGTAGGCCTTCCTGACGCTGCTGTACGAGAATCTCGGGAGAGGGTCCGTGCGGCTTTGCGCAGCCTTCTTATTCCAGTTCGCGGACGTGTTACTGTAAATCTTGCACCTGCTGACAGCCCTAAAGAAGGAGCCCTTCTTGATCTCCCTATAGCTTTAGGTATTGCACAGAAATTAGGTGTTATTTCTTTAAATAAACCGGCTCTTTTTGTGGGAGAGCTGGCTCTTGATGGTCGATTACGAAAAACAAGGGGAGTGGTTCCAGCTGCCTTCTTGGCTCGGAAGCTTAAAATTCCCCTCTTTGTTCCGCAAGAAAATGCCTTTGAGGTTTCATTAGTTCCTGATGTAGAGGCATATGCTGTTTCAAGTCTGCAACAATTATTCGATCATATAAAAGGAAGAACATTACTTTCTCCCCTTAGAAAAGAAATACTTCCATCTGAGAACATTGTCGCCGATCCTGATTTGGCTGATATTAAAGGACAGAGTGGAGCTAAAAGAGCTCTGGAAATAGCAGCAGCAGGCCATCATAATTTGATTCTTGTTGGTTCCCCTGGAAGTGGAAAAACAATGCTTGCCAGAGCAATACGAGGAATTTTACCACCACTTTCTCAAGAAGAATTATTGGAAAGCCTTCAAGTTCACAGTACTGCCAAGCTTGACTTCCAAGCGACCCTCCAGCCACCTTTTTATACAGTCCATCCTACAGCAAGTATTGTTGCGATTTGCGGGGGAGGGTCAGCTCTTCGTCCAGGAGAGATAAGCCTTGCTCACCGTGGTGTTCTCTTTCTTGATGAATTTACGGAGTTTAGGCGGGATCTTTTAGAAGCTCTCCGTCAACCGTTGGAGGATGGAAAAATAGTAGTAAGCCGAGCAGCTGGGCGTGTTGTTTTCCCATGTCGTGTTTTGCTTATAGCTGCCTGTAACCCTTGTCCTTGCGGTTGGGATGGAGACATGGTGGAACAATGTATTTGTTCGGCATATGAGAAAGAGAGATATAGAAAACGCATTTCCGGACCTATTTTAGATCGCATTGATTTACACGTGTCTGTTCCACGTCTTCTCCCGAAAGAATTAATTTCTTTCGAAAATCAAAGGGTTGAGAGCAGTAAAGTTGTTCGTAAACGTGTCTGTATGGCCAGGGAGCGACAACGAAAACGATGGGGAAAGTATGGTTTTCATTGTAATGCTGAACTTCCTGAGCGTTTTATAAAACGTTCTTTGCAATTGAGCCGAGATGTCCGTTCTTTCTTGATCCAAATGTCAGATCGACTTCGTCTTTCTGGAAGGGGAATAAGCAGAGTGTTAAAAGTTTCGCGTACAATAGCGGATCTTGCCGGTTCTTCTGAAGTAGAAGTCTCGCATGTAGCCGAAGCTCTTGCTTATAGAAAGGGGAGTGTTTCTTTATGACTCCTCGTCAGGAGGCTCTTTTACTTATAAATGCCATAGAAGCAGATCGCCGTTTATGGGATAAAATTGCTGATAGTGAAGAGAAAATTGAAACGATCCGAAACGGATTTTTAACGGATGAACAAAAGAAAAGTCTTACATCTCGAACGTATAAACGTCTTGTCTATCTGGTTCACTCCCAATGGGCAGAGAAAGAAAGATATCGTTGTGAGTCTGTTGGAGTGCAATTGCTTTTTATGGGAGAATCAGGCTATCCCAAAAAACTAGAGAAGATGGAAAATGCACCGTTGGTTCTCTACGTTCGTGGAAATTATTCTTTTAAGAAACCTATACTTTCGGTTGTTGGAACACGAAGGAGTACATATTATGGGCAACAGGTGGCTAGAGCATTAGGGCGTGTGGCAGCAGATAAAAACTGGACCTTGTTAAGCGGAGGAGCTCTTGGTATTGATGGGGCAGCACATAGTGGAAGCTTAGATGCTGGAGGAGAGACAGCAGTTGTGCTTGCCCATGGATTGGACCATGTTTACCCTAAACAGCATGAAGAATTATTTAGAAATATTCTCTCTTCTGGGGCTCTTGTTACAGAGTACGGTTTAGGCATAAGTGCAAAACCTTGGCATTTTCCTAAACGAAATCGGATAATAGCTGGTTTAGCTGATAAAATCGTCATAGTTGAAGCTCCAAAGCGAAGTGGAGCTATCGTTACAGCCCAGATTGCCTTGGATATAGGACGTGAAATATGGGTTGTGCCTGGTCGGATAGATGAAAAAATATGTAGTGGTTCCAATAAACTTCTTTATGACGGTGCCCATCCTCTTGTCGATCTAGCGGATTTTGCTGAAACGCTGTCACCGATTACACAACTTCATTTATTGAACTCAAAAAAAGAAAAGAGTAAATCGTTATGTCCGAATATAAGTGAAAAAGAGCAAAAAATTCTCAATCTTATTCAAAATCATGGAGACCAAACAGTTGACAACTTAACTGCTCAAGGTAAAATGACTGCCGCTGATGTTATCTCTTGCGTGAGTCATCTGTCTGCGTTAGATCTTATATATTCATCAGGGCCTGGCCGATTTCGGGCCTCTATTGAATCAAAGTAAAGGAGCGTATCATATTGACGCGATTAGTTCATGATCTTGAAAGAATGTTTCTTACAGAAGATGCTCTCGAACTTATTTACCAGCTTTTTCTCACTGAAGAATACGCTAGAAACGTTATAGAAATAGCTATAGAAGATGCCATGATGATCGGGCAGGTTCGTGGAGGGCATATTGATGCCATAACTTTTATGAGCATCATACAGAGAACAGCAGATTCAACAATTTCTCATTTTGACTCGACTGGTTCGCTTTATGATTCAGTAAAGGGTCAGTATTTTGTCCATTAAACATTAAACAAGGAGGATCTTATGACGAAGAAAGAAACGGGGAAAACTCTTGTTGTAGTCGAATCTCCCACAAAAGCGAAAACTCTTTCTAAAATATTAGGATCAAAATATACAGTAAAAGCGAGCATTGGCCACATCAAAGACCTTCCTAAAAGCCGGATCGCTATTGATATCGAAAACAACTTTCAACCAGAATATATTCTAGTTAAAGGAAAAGCCAAAATAAAAAATGAATTAGTTAAACTTGCTCAAGGGAGTCAGAAAATACTACTGGCATCTGACCCTGATAGGGAAGGGGAGGCTATTGCTTGGCATCTTTGCGATATTTTGAAACTTGATCCAGAATCGCAATGCCGGGTCCGTTTTTACGAAGTTACGCCAAAGGCTGTCAAAGCGGCAATTAAAAAGCCTGAGTCCGTAGATATGAATAGAGTAGATGCGCAACAAGCACGTCGTGTTCTTGACCGTCTTGTCGGCTATTCTTTAAGTCCGCTATTGTGGAAAAAGATACGCTATGGCCTTTCTGCTGGGCGAGTGCAATCTGTAGCTCTCAATCTGATATGCGATAGGGAACGAGAAATAAAAAATTTTGTTCCTTCGGAATATTGGCATGTCAATGTGGAAGCCTTATCAAACGATAATAAAAGGAAATATGATTTAAAGGTTATGAGCTTTGAAAATAAATCTTTTTGGAAGGAAGGGAAGCCCCTTCTTATATCGAGCTCAGAACAAGCAGAAAAGATCGCCAGCGATATTCAATCAGCTGCCTTAGTTGTAAAAGAATATAAAGTAAAAGAAGGTAAAAGAAAACCTTTACCTCCTTTTAAAACAAGTACATTACAACAGGAAGGTGCGCGTCGTTTAAGTTTCTCTCCTCGTAGAACAATGGCTGTTGCACAGGCGCTTTTTGAAGGCATTAATATTCCAGGGCGAGGTCCTGCCGGCCTTATTACATACATGCGAACAGATAGTCTCCGGATAGCACCGGAAGCATTAGATGCGACCAGAAATTATATTACCCAAAGTTATTCATCAGAATATCTTCCTAAAACTGCCAACCTGTTTACATCTAAAGCCAGAAGTCAGGATGCTCATGAAGCAATTCGACCGACAGATGTGACGTTGACACCAGAAAGCTTAAAAAGTGTATTAACACCTGAACAATACAAGCTGTATTCTCTTATTTGGAACCGTTTCGTTGCTTCGCAAATGGCTCCCGCCGTTGTTGCCAATGCTATTCTTGATGTGGAAGCGGGTTCTTATGGCTTAAGGCAAACAGGAGAGACTTTAATTTTTGATGGATGGGGAAAATTATGGCCATTAGAGTTAAAAGGGAGCGAATTAGCTCCAGCAGTTTCAGAAGAAGAGCTAATATGCCATGATATTTCTAAAGAACAGCGTTTTACAAAACCTGCTGCGCGCTACTCAGAAGCGACTCTTATAAAAACTTTAGAAGAAAAAGGAGTTGGACGACCTTCAACCTATGCCACTATTGTTGAAACACTTTACGACAGAGGATATGTTGAAAAGAACGAAGAAAAACGGTTGGAACCTACTTCTTTGGGAATGACAGTAGACGATTTCTTGCTTCAATATTTTGACTCTAAAAGCCCTTCTCCCATCGTCGATACGAATTTTACGGCTCAAATGGAAGGACAATTGGATCTTATTGAAGAAAATAAGCTTGAATGGGTTGATGTAGTCCGTTCTTTCTGGGGTGGTTTTGCAGAAACTCTAGAAGAAGCCAAAAAAGCATCGGCTGTTGATTTGCCTGAACCTGAGCCAATTGGTGAGGATTGTCCGGAATGTGGGAAGCCTTTAGTTAAAAAACGAGGACGTTTCGGTGATTTTATAGCCTGTTCGGGATATCCTGAATGTCGATATACTCGCCCAATTCTGAAAACTATTGGTGTGAAGTGTCCCCTATGTGGGGAAACTGAAAATGGAGAAGTTGTTCGAAGAAGAAGTAAAAAAGGAAAGTTTTTCTATGGATGTTCACGATATCCTGAATGTAAATATGTCTCATGGAACGAACCTACAGGAGAAAAGTGTCCAGAGTGTGGAACTCCACTTGTTCGCAAAAACAAAAAAAGTCTTCCAGAATGCCCCGAATGTGGTTGGAAAAAGGAGAAAAAGTAATTATGGACAGATCAAACGAAATTCTGGTTCTTGGTGGCGGATTGGCCGGGAGCGAAGCAGCTTGGCAGTTGGCACAAAGAGGATATCCTGTTTGTTTAGTAGAGATGAGACCGAAAATAACAACCCCAGCACATCAGACCGATATGATGGGGGAACTTGTATGCAGTAATTCTCTTGGTGCTGATAATATGACAAGCCCAGCTGGAATATTAAAGGCTGAGCTTCGTTATCTTGGTAGTCTCATAATGGAAGCTGCAGATCATACGAGCGTTCCTGCAGGCAAAGCACTTGCCGTTGATCGTGACGCTTTTGCTGGTTACATAACGAAAAAACTTTCAGAACATCCTTGTATAAGAATTGAAAGACGAGAGATGACATCGTTGCCGGAGGAACCTGCTATTATTGCTACAGGTCCCTTAACAAGCCCTTCTCTTGCAGAAGAATTGAAGAAAATAACAGGAGAAGAATATTTTTCTTTTTTTGATGCTATAGCTCCGGTAGTTTTTTACGATTCCATCGATATGACGAAAGCGTACAAAGCAGGACGCTACGGTCAAGAAGCAGATTATATAAATTGTCCCATGAACGAAGAAGAGTATATTCGTTTTTGGAATGCTCTTGTCTCTGCAGAGCGAGCCACACGTCATGAATTTGAAAAGGACATTCGTTATTTTGAGGGATGTTTACCAATAGAAGTTATTGCCTCCAGAGGTATCGATACTCTCCGTTTTGGTCCTTTAAGACCAGTTGGTTTGCCCAATCCCCTTACAGGAGAAGAACCCTATGCTGTTGTTCAGCTTCGACAAGATAATAAAGATGGCACTCTTTTTAATTTAGTTGGTTTTCAGACAAGCCTGAAATGGGGAGAGCAAGCTCGAGTTTTTAAACTTATCCCAGGGCTTCAAGATGCTGAGTTTGCCCGTTATGGTGTTATGCATAGGAATATATACGTCAATGCACCTACTGTACTTGATGGTTTTCTTCGTTTACGGGATCGTAAAAATCTTTTTTTAGCGGGGCAAATAACGGGAGTAGAAGGATATCTTGAGAGTACCGCTATGGGACTTGTTGCTGCTATTTATATGGCGTTTTCTTTGAGACAAACAGAAATGCCCATTTGGCCTAAAGAGACAGCGATAGGTTCTTTGCTCCGTTATTTATCAGAAACTGACACGAAGGTTTTTCACCCTATGAACGTAAACTTGGGCATATTCCCCCGTCTTGATGTAAAAATACGTAAAAAAATAGAACGATGTCAAAAAGTTGGTGAAAGAGCGATGTTGTTCTTAGAAGAATTTTACAAAAGTTACCTAAAATAGGACTCCCCCCCTATTTTTTATAATAGACCTCTGTTGTATAATGTATAATAATAAATTCCAATGATTTTAAAATTTTTTGTGTCGTTATATTTTTGCCTTTTTTCAGGCAAATCTTGTTGCAAAAATTGCAATTTTATGGCATTCTGATTGTTTAGAAAAGTATCAAGTATCTGGAAAAGAATGATAAAATATGATTATGGCTGAAAAGTTATCTTCTGCGTTGGATTATTACTTGGAACAGATGCGTTTTGCCAAAAATATGTCATTGTATACTATTGAGAATTATGCTGTAGATCTCAATCAATTTGTTAACTATTTGCTTGAGCAAGACGTTACCCTTCTTTCGGAAGTAGATACACGTTTGATTCGTGAGTATTTGAGGGTCTTGGCTTCTTTTGGATACGCTAAGTCATCTGTCTCCAGAAAACTTTCCGCTATAAAAAATTGGTTTCTTTTTTTAGTTGATAAAAAATTAGTGGAGAAAGATCCAGCTAAAAATGTTAAGGGTCCACGTTTACCTGCGCGCTTGCCACGTGCTTTAAGTGTAGAGGAAGTTACGAGGCTAATTGAAAAAGGAAGTGCGGAAAGCACAACGCCTCTTAGAGACAGGGCTGTTTTAGAGTTACTTTATGGATGTGGACTTCGTATTGGAGAGCTTGCAATTCTTCACTGGGAGGATATAGATCTTGTCGAAAGATGGCTGCGGGTTCGAGGCAAGGGAGACAAAGAGCGAATGGTTCCCGTAGGCAGAATGGCTAAAGAGGCTGTTCAGGTGTGGCAAGATACTTTTTCAGAACCAAATAATTTTATCTTCCCGGGGGAAAATGGCGATCATCTTACTGTGCGTACTGTTGGGCGTATAGTGGAGAGAGCCGCGCAGAGAGTTGGATTATTTGGGGTAACTCCCCATATGTTACGTCATAGCTTTGCAACCCATATGCTTGAAGGTGGAGCTTCTATACGAGTGATGCAAGAGCTTTTGGGACATGAAAGTTTATTGACGACACAACGGTATCTGACAGTGACGGCAGAACATCTTAAACAAAGCTACATAGATGCTTTTCCGAGAACTAGAGGAGATGATTGAACTGTTTAAGGGAACAACTATATTGTGTGTACGCCGCGGAGATACAGTGGCGATGGCTGGAGACGGTCAGGTAACCTTAGGAGATCAAATTATAAAGGCAGGGGCACGGAAGGTGCGTCGCTTATATAAGGGAAAAGTCCTTGCAGGATTTGCAGGGAGTACCGCAGATGCAATGACACTTCTTGAGCGTTTTGAAGCGCGTTTAGAGGAAAATAGCGGAGACCTTATGAGGGCAGCTGTTTCTCTCGTTAAAGAGTGGAGATTGGATCGCGCTTTGAGAAAACTTGAGGCCCTTATGCTTGTTGCAGATGAAAACCATACATTGTTACTTTCAGGTGCAGGAGATGTGCTTGAACCGGAGAACAATGTTGCTGCTATCGGATCTGGTGCTGGTTTCGCCCTGGCGGCTGCACGGGCTTTTATGGAGTCTGGTAAAGGGTCTGTTTCTGAAATCGCCCACAGATCTATAGAAATAGCTGCGGATATTTGTATCTATACGGATAAAGAGATAACGGTAGAGGTGATTGGCGAATGAGTATTGTAGCAGAAGAGAAGCTGGATTTAACACCTCGCCTTGTAGTTGAGTGTCTTGACAGGTACATCATAGGGCAGGAGAAGGCTAAAAGAGCGGTAGCCATTGCTCTTCGTAATAGAATTCGACGTCGCAATTTGTCTCACGATCTCGCCAACGAAATAGCTCCTAAAAATATACTGATGGTTGGCCCGACAGGTGTAGGAAAGACGGAGATAGCCCGTCGTTTGGCTGATCTTGTTCAAGCCCCATTTGTGAAAGTAGAAGCGACGAAATTTACTGAAGTGGGCTACGTTGGACGAGATGTGGAGTCAATGGTTCGAGATCTCGTCGAAATGGCTGTGTCCATGGTAAAAAAAGTAAAGATAGAAGAGGTTCAAGGTCCTGCAGAAGAGAGAGCTTCGTTGCGGCTTGTGGATGCTTTGCTTCCACGACCGGAGAGAAAATCGTCAATGCCCGACTTTATGAAAATGTTTTCGGGAAAAGAGGAGGAAGTGGCGCCGTCTCAGGAAGATGACTCTATTAGAGAATCTACGAGAAATAAAGTTTTAGAACTTCTTAAGACAGGCAAACTGGATGGAAGAGAAGTAGAGATTGAGGTAACTGAAAATTCTGCTGTCGGTATACCTCTTCTTGGTGGCGCAGGAATGGATTCGATGGGTATGAATATTAATGAAATGCTCAGCGGCTTTCTTCCTAAAAAAACTAAAAAACGTCGAATGAAGGTTGTGGATGCCAAAAGGCTCTTGCAGGCCGAAGAAGCTGAAAAACTTATCGATATGGAGTCGGTAGGCAAAGAGGCTTTGGAGAAGGCGCAAGAAGAAGGCATTGTCTTCATTGACGAACTTGATAAGGTTGTTGCCCGCGGATCTTCTAATGGTCCCGATGTGAGCAGGGAAGGTGTTCAGAGGGATCTTCTCCCTATTGTTGAAGGGGCATCGGTTCAAACAAAGTATGGAACGGTAAAAACAGATCACATTCTTTTTATTGCTGCGGGAGCTTTTTCAAGCGTTAAACCTTCTGATCTTGTTCCAGAACTTCAGGGACGATTCCCCATTCGTGTGGAGTTGCAGCCATTAGGAAAAGATGAGCTGGCTCGCATTCTTGTCGAACCGGAAAATAGTCTCATAAAACAGTATCAGGCTCTGTTGAGCACTGAAAATGTGGAAATACGATTTTCTCAAGAGGCTATTTACAAAATAGCGGCATTAGCTGAGAAAATGAACACCGAAATGGAAAACATAGGAGCTCGTCGTCTTCATACGATGATAGAACAGCTTCTTGAAGATATTAGTTTTACGGCACCAGAGCGGCAAGGTGATGTAATAGAGATAGATACTTTATTTGTTGAAGAGAGGCTTTCCCCTCTCATGGAAGATACTGACTTGCGAAAGTATTTGCTTTAATTATTCAGGAGGGATTCGAAATGACTAAAGGAGAAAAGAAAATAACAGATAGTAATCCTGTTATAGTGGAAGATCCAGCAATGAAAGATTTACTCGATAAAACTCGTCAAGTAGGCAGAGCGCTTCAGAACCGCAGAGAAGGAACTAAACCTGATTATAACAAGCTTGCTAAACTTCTTTGTGAATTTTCCACAGCGAATGTCTATATTATCAACAGAGAGGGCAAAATTCTTGGCTATTCATGGATTAGTGAATACCACTCGGAAGCAGTAGCTAATTTCTTGGAGAGAGGGTATATGCCCGAGAATTTTGTTGAGAAAATGAATCAGCACAGAGAGTCCATTTTGAGCGAAACAGATGGCTATCTCTTTGATGATGAAGAAAACGCTGAAGGCGCTCCAGAGAAACACATGCTGTACGTTCCTATATATAGCGCTGCTGAGCGTTTAGGAACGTTACTTCTTGTGAGATTCTTTGATCCTTTTTATATGAAAGATCTTATTTTAGCTGAGTATCTTGCAACTCTCGTTGGAATTGAAATTTTACATGACAGAACCCGCAGTATAGAAGAGCGTGCCAGAGAGCGTCTTGTCGTTCAAATGGCCATGCGTGCACTTTCCTACTCTGAAGTAGAGTCAGTAAAACATATCATAGCTGAATTAGGCGCTTATGAGGGCGTAGTTATTGCCAGTAAGGTTGCAGATCGAGTAGGCGTAACACGGAGTGTTATTGTCAATGCTCTTAGAAAACTAGAGAGCGCAGGTATTATAGAAAGTAGAAGCCTTGGCATGAAAGGAACCTTTATAAAGATTTTAAGCCCCCTCTTTATTGAGGAGTTAGGAATGGTTCTTCCTCAGAGCATGTAACTTTAAAACATTAATATTGCTGAGTAAAAGTGAAGCTGCCATGAAGGACAGCTTCACTTTTTTATATATTCTATTTAAGAAAAGAATTACTTCTACCGATATGTAACACGAAGGGGTGAAAGCAATGATTGTTGATCGAGCGTGGAAAGTTGCAGAAAAAGATTTGGAAGGTCTATCTCAGCGTTTTCAAGCGGTGGGGTCAAATCTTGCTAATGCTAACACTCCAGGATATGGGAGAAAAGAGGTCTCTTTTGAAGAAGAGCTAAGAAGCGTTGTTCTAGGACCCGATAAATTACCTTTAAAGGTTACGCAACCTTCTCATATTGTCTCTGTTCCGGCTACGGTAGATAAAGTTGTTCCATCGGAAAAAAGAATTTATGACGAGAAAGTGCGGTTTGACGGAAATAACGTAGATTTAGAGATAGAGATGGCTAAGATGATGGAGACTCGTTTAGCTTATCAGTCAATGACACGATTGATAGGCAAGAAAAGTTCCATGTACCGTCTTGTCATAGGAGGACGCTAATGCGAGTTTTTCGTACAATTGATATAGCGGGGAGTTCCCTTACCGCACACAGGCTATGGATGGATACTGTTGCATCTAATTTAGCGAATGTAAATACTACAAGAACTGATACAGGTGGTCCTTACGTTCGAAAAACTCCTGTCTTTTCAGAAATTTTAGCAACTGAAGAAGGGCGCCAGTGTGGAGGTGGGGTTAGAGTTGTTGATATTGCTGAAGACTCTCAGCCTTCCCGTCGGGTCTATCAACCCGATCATCCCGATGCAGATGCCCAGGGGTATGTTTCTTTCCCTAATGTTAATGTTGTTCGCGAGATGGCTGACATGATGACGGCTAGCCGTGCTTATGAAGCAAACCTCGCTATTGCAGATGCAGCAAGAGGTATGTGGAATGGAGCTCTTGAGATCTTACGAGGGTAATATGGCATACATTGAAATATGAGCCCTTTTGCCTATATGACTTCCTTCAGGGGACACTGTAAAGTGTCCCCTTTTTTATCATTGTTGTTACACAGATGTGTTAAAATTAAACTTATTGATAACAAATTTGATATTTGCTTTTATTACTGAAGGAGAGATAATATGGATCCTGTAAAACTTGATCTCAGTCAGCTTACTCCGAAGAATAAAATGAAACAGACGATGCAGGAGAAAACAGATCTTATACACCATAGTCCTTCTTTCGAGTCGATTCTCTCCCAATCTTTTGTTAATGTTAATAATTTACAACAAGAATCTGATATGATGGTTCAGAAATTGGCGGTCGGAGAAGTAGATGATATATCGACTGTGGTTTTGTCGGTTCAAAGAGCTGAGCTTGCACTTCGAATGATTACAGAAGTGCGTAATAAGCTTGTGGATGCATATCAGCAACTTGCGCGTATGCCTGTTTGATTTTTTTATCCTTTTCTTAATTTAATATGAATGGATTAACTCAGTTAAAAGAAAAAATTAGTGCGTTTTGGTTATCGTTGCGTCAATGGCAACGATGGTCACTTGTCGGGGCCGCTGTTTTGGTTGCAGCAGCTCTTGTTTTGCTTGTCTTATGGGGAGGAAAGCCCTCCTATGAGCCTCTTTTTGCACAGTTGGAGGTTTCTGATGAAGCCGCCATCGTTTCTTATCTGAAGGAGAATAAAATTCCCTATCGGATCGATCCTGCTGCTCACGCTGTTTTGATTCCTCGAGATCAAGTCTATGAGGTTCGTCTTACTTTAGCGCAGGAAGGACTTCCCAAAGGTGGCAATGTAGGTTTAGAACTTTTCGACGATACTAAAATGGGGATGAACGAGTTTCAACAAAAGGTGACTTTTTTAAGAGCCTTGGAGGGAGAACTTGCAAGAACAATAAGTCAGATTGAAGCTATAGATTATGCCAAGGTAAATATCGTTCTTCCCGAAAAACACCTTTTTTTAGAACAGCAGCAACCTTCTACAGCTTCTGTACTTATTCGTTTGAAGGCAGGGCAGGAGATAGGTCCCTCTCAGATAAAAGCCATTATTCATCTTGTTTCTCATAGTGTAGAAGGTCTTGCCCCTGATTATGTAACCGTCGTTGATACGAGTGGTAAGGTTCTTTCTGATATGCTTGATCAGGAGCTCTTGGTATATAGCCATGGAGATGGACAGACTGTTTCTTCTGTACAGCGAGAACTGGAAAGGCAGCAGGAACGAGAACTAGAGAGTAAGGTCAGGCAAATGCTCGAACGAGTTTATGGCCCAGGCCATGTCGTGGTTCGTGTGAAAGTAGAGCTTGATTTTGACAAGAAACAAAGTCGTTATAAGGAATATGTTCCTTTTGCGTCTGGAAAAGGTGTTTTAAGAAGTCAGCAAAATATGGAAGAGAGCTTTACTGGTAGTGGTACTCCAGTAGGGGGCGCTCCCGGAACGACGACGAATATTCCAGGGTATGCAATAGGTGCTCCTAACACTGGTATGAATGAATATAATAAGAGTGACGTTGTTAGTAACTACGAGATAACAACACGAGAAGGAGAAAAAATAGATACACCAGGTGGCATCAGACGACTGACAGCTTCTGTTTTAGTTGATGCTGACCTGGATGAGACAAGATTAAAAGAATTGAATGCCATTGTAGCGCCGGCTTTAGGTTTTAGGGCTGAGCGTGGTGACGAATTGGCAATACAGGGAATGAAATTCTCAACGACACTTGCAGATTCTCTTAAGGAACAGCTTCAGCGAGAACGTCGTACACAGCTTATTTTTCTTCTTATTGGTTTAGCGGCACTTTTGCTTCTGCTTTCTCTCGGAGCTCTATGGTGGGTTCGTCGCAGAAAAGAAGGAAAGGAAAAGAAAATTACGACTGGTACTGAAGCAGGAAAGGCAATGCCGTCTATACAGGATATTCTTAGCTCCCCTGAACTTCTTGAATCTCAGGGAGAATTGGCTATATTGGAAGAACAATTACGGGCTTATGCGAAAAGTAAGCCTGAAGAAGTTGCAAATCTTCTTCAGGAATGGATTTCAGAAGATATGTAAAAGACAGGAGATAAAATATGGCGCGTAGTTCTGGCTCTCGTGGATTGCAGGGAAAAGAAAAAGCGGCGATTTTGCTTGTTGCTTTGGGGAATGAAGTCGCAGCTGAACTTTACAAACATTTTGATGAGGCGACCATCGAAATAATAACGCTTGAGATAGCCAATCTTCAGAAAATATCTCCTGAACAAAAATTAGAAGTATTGAAGGATGCGCAAGAGATGCTTCTTGCTCGCGAGTATATGGCTCGTGGTGGAGTTGATTACGCTCGGGATATACTGGAGCGAGCTTTGGGACCTGAGCGTGCTCAAAACCTTCTTGCTCGTATAACGGCGAGTTTGCAGGTTCGTCCCTTCGATTTTATGAGACATTCAGATCCTCAGCAGTTATTAAGTTTTATTCAGGGCGAACATCCTCAGACGATAGCGTTGATTCTTTCGTATCTTGAACCAGAGCAATCGGCTCAGGTTATCGGTGGCCTTCCGGCAATTATGCAGGCTGAAGTGGCGAAACGTATTGCCAAAATGGATCGTATTACACCTGAGGTATTACGTGAGGTAGAAAGAGTTCTAGAAAGGAAGTTAAGCACTGTCATGGGGCAAGACTTTACCTTGGCTGGTGGCATCGATGCCATAGTGAACATTATTAATAATGCTGATCGTGGAACTGAGAGAAATATTATGGAACACTTAGAAGAAAATGATCCGGAATTAGCCGAGGAAATCAAGAGGAGACTCTTTGTATTCGAAGATATACTCAAAATGGACGATCGTTCTTTACAGCGTGTCTTGCGTGAAGTTGAGATGAAAGAGCTTGCTCTGGCTCTGAAGGGGGCTACAGAGGATCTTCGGTCTAAGTTCTTTAAAAATATGTCAAAGCGTGCTGCTGAGATGTTGAATGAAGATATGGAATTTATGGGGCCTGTACGTGTACGTGATGTTGAAGAATCGCAACAGAAGATTGTTAACGTTATTCGAGCCCTTGAGGATGTAGGAGAAATAGTCATATCACGCGGAGGAGAGGAAGAGCTGGTTGTCTAAGTTTGTGCGTCACAATATTATTAGAGCAGTTCGTGTTCTTCCTGAAGCTGTACGTATAGGAGCTTCAGCTAATGACGGGAAAGTTTCCCGAGAAGCTTTGGCTCAGGACGAAACAGCTGCTGTGTGCTCTTTAGACAAAGATCAGTCTGAACTTCTCCAAAAAGAATTAGCAAACCTTCAGAATTATGCTTCCCAACTAGAAGAAGAATTGAAAGAAGCCCTTCAGCGTAATCGCGTTCTCGAAAACGATTTTTTAGCCCATAAAAAACAGGTAGATGAAGAATATCAGCGGGCTGTCTGTGACTTGAACAAAGAAAAAGAATCTCTTTTTTTACAAGCTAAAAAAGAAGGATATGATGCCGGCCAAATAGAAGGGCATTCCGAAGGACTAAAAGCGGCCCGAGACGAGGTGGAGCAGGAATATTCAGAGCGCTTCTCCGGGCTTTTGGCTACGTTTGACAATATTCATGCTACTGTTGTGAAAGAAAAATCTTCTCTCGCTGAACTTAATTTGCCTTATATGATGCGTTTGTGGAAATGCCTTTTGGAGAGATTGCTTAAAAAAGAGGTTTCCATTGATCAGAATACCGTAATACGTATTTTAGAAAGTATTTTAACAAGAGTTAGTGATAAAGAAAAAATTGTTATATATCTTAACCCTGAAGATGTTGAAAGTGTGAAAAATCAAAAAAGCACCTATGCCGATCTTTTACGAGGTGTAAAGGTTTTAGATATACATGTTGATGATCATGTGGATAAGGGAAGTTGCATTGTAGAAACAAATCTTGGGGTTTACGATGCTCGTTGGAAAACTCAGTTTGAACAGATCGAAAAGGAAATAGACCAGCTTTTCTTAGAGGAGGCTTCTGCTCTTGAACTCCGAAAAGAGTAGGGAGCTTCTATGGGATGTTTTAGAGGCCCGACTTTCTAGAAATCAATTAATAAAAATTAACGGTCGAGTGGTACAAGTTGTGGGGCTCGTTGTGGAATCTCAAGGTCCTGATGTTCGAGTTGGAGATTTATGCCAGATACGCTTTCGCGGCGACTCTCCTCCGTTAAAGGCGGAAGTTGTCGGCTTCAGAGAAGATAGAGTTCTTTTAATGCCTTTAGGGAGCTTAAAAGATGTTGGGCCTGGATGTGACGTTGTCTCTATGGAACGTCCTCTGGGAGTGCATGTAGGTCGTAACCTCCTTGGTAGGGTTCTTGATGGCTTAGGGCAGCCTATGGATGATAAGGGACCTATTATTGCTTCAGATTTTTACCCTCTTTATGCAGATCCGCCTCATCCGTTACGAAGACAGATGATTTCCTCCCATCTTTCTGTAGGAGTAAAGGCAATAGATGGTATTTTAACATTGGGTACTGGGCAGCGAATCGGAATTTTTGCCGGTTCCGGCGTGGGAAAAAGTACTCTTCTGGGAATGATGGCCAGAAATACGGAAGCAGACATAAATGTTATTGCTCTTGTTGGAGAACGAGGACGAGAAGTTAGAGAGTTTATAGATCATGATCTTGGCGCGCAAGGTATGGAACGTTCAGTGCTTGTTGTTGCAACGTCAGATCAACCGCCTCTCATACGCTTAAAAGCGGCCTTGACAGCTACAGCAATAGCGGAATATTTTCGAGATCAAGGTAAAAATGTGCTTTTGATGATGGATTCTGTAACTCGAGTAGCCAGAGCTCAGCGAGAAGTAGGTTTAGCTATAGGAGAGCCGCCTACAACCCGAGGATATACTCCTTCTGTTTTTGAGGCTCTTCCTCGGTTATTGGAAAGAGCTGGCGCCGGAGAGCGTGGAAGCATTACCGGTATTTATACCGTTCTTGTTGAAGGTGACGATATGAATGAGCCTGTCGCTGATACCGTGCGGGGTATTCTTGATGGACACGTTGTGCTTTCTCGAAAGATAGCTTCGAAAAATTTTTACCCTGCTATTGATATTCTGAACAGTGTGAGTCGAGTTATGCCTTCTGTTGTTTCCAAAGAACATTTAAAGGCTGTTTCCAGAATACGAGAAGCTATAGCTGTTCATCGAGAAGCGGAAGATTTGGTCAATATTGGGGCATATAAAGAGGGCTCTAACCGTAAGATTGATTGGGCCTTAAGTCATATAGAAGATATACATGCTTTTCTTTGCCAGTCGACTGACGAAAAATATACTTTTGAAGAGACAGAATCAAGTCTTATGACATTGGCTCCATTTGCCGAAGATATATAAAGGTAGGTTAAAAGGAGGCAGAGGGGTAATTCATGATTGAACGTATAAAACGCTTCCAAAAGATTTTGTCGACACGAGAAAAGGTAAGAAATGAAGAACGCTTACTTTTAAGTGAAAAGCGTAATTATGAGCAAAATATTGTTTCCTTAATGAATGGATTGCAAGAAGAAAAACAACAAGCATTACATGTTTTCAGTACGCAGGATAACTGTCTTTTTTCCCCTCAGGATATGTGGTATAGACGAAAATCCATTGATTGTATCGAAAGAAAATTAGACGAAGCGCACGAGGCATTGTTACAGATACAGTATGCTATTCGTCAATCAGAAGAACGTCTTCTTCAGAAACATAAAGACGTAAAGGTTATGGAGACATATCTTGGTAAGATGAAAGATGAGTATAACCAAGTCGTGTCACGAATGGAGCAAGAAGAACTTGACGATATAGCTACGATACGATTCGAGAATAAGTCTGGGGAGTGAAATCTTTTGCAGGCAAAAAGAGTAGGATTGGAACGAGTTATAAAACGTATAAATGAGATTCAGGAGCGCTTCTGCCCGAATGAAGCGCCTAAACAAGAAAAAAAGAGAGAACGATTTGTTGATGTCTTGTCGCGTGTAGAAAGAGAATCTAGCCTTGATGTGAACGTTTTGCCAGAAAAAGAAAACAGCAAAATTCCTACCTCAGAAAATGTTTCTTTAAATTCGATCATAAAGCGCCATGCTAAAAATTACAATGTGGATGAAAACCTTATTCGTGCCGTAATAAAGATGGAATCTGGGGGGAAAACAGATGCTGTTTCTCCTAAGGGGGCTATGGGGCTTATGCAATTGATGCCGGGAACGGCGCGTATGTTGGGGGTTAATAATCCTTATAATCCCGACGAAAATATAGAGGGCGGTGTAAAATATCTGGCCTTTTTGTCCGATAAATATAAGGGGGATTTAGAGCAGGCTCTTGCAGCATATAATGCGGGGCCTTCTCGGGTTGATTCCTACGGAGGTATTCCGCCCTTCCCTGAAACGCAGCAATATGTTCAAAACGTTTTAGCAGAATATAAGCGAAATATAGGGAGCGAATAGAACTATGCCTGACGATAATTTATGGGCAGAGGATACAGAACGGGAGTTACAGGAAAATCAGGGCTCATCCCGGCCCGTCTCTCCACGTAAAAAGGGGAGTAGACTGAGGCGTAGATTGGGCCTTTTTTTTGTTTTGCTCATTATAGGGGCTGGCGTAGTTTTAGGACTCCATTTAGGTGGGGTTTGGGATATTCGCCCCTTTGCGGAAAAATTAGGCATAATTAAAAGCGAGACTCTCTCTCCAGCCGATCGCCGACAACAAGAGTTAGAAGAGTGGGCAAGCCGCTTGAGTAAAAAAGAAAATGAACTTAATGAAAAAGAGCATAATCTTGAAGTTCTTTCTCAAGACCTTGTCTCTAGAAAAGATGCTCTTCTTGTGAAGGAAACTGAAATCCAGGCCTTGGAAAAGGATTCTAATGATAGCAAAGTTCAAAACGAAGAGTCTTTACAAGCGTTAGTTCAGACTTTTCAGGAAATGTCGTCGCGTCGGGCTGCATCTATCATTGAGCAGTTAGATCAGAAATTGGCAGTGAAACTACTTTTGAAAATGCCTGAAGATAGTGTTGCATCTATATTAGGACGTATGGACCCAGGACGGGCAGCCTTGCTGACGGAACAGCTTGCACTTCAGAAAGATAGGTGAGATGGGGATGCAAGGTGATTTTTTTTCAGTTATTTCAATGGGGGAGCTTCTTACCGAGCCGAATAATACCCTTCAACCTGATATGAAAGTAACTACTGAGTTGGATTTTGCAACTCTTGTTGCAGCTCTGTCAGAAAACGTATCAGGAGAGACAGAAAAAGATTCTCTTTCTAACCTTAATTTGATAGCCTCAGATAAATCAGACAAATCAGATAAATCAGATAAAAAGGAGAGGGAACAATCGTTATCTTTATCTTCTTTATATGCAACGTGTCCGCCTTTAGTGAATATTTTATTAACGAAAACCGAGGCGGAAAGTGAAACAGCAACTTTTGTTGATAGCATGACAACTGAAAAAGCGAAAAAAGAGGAGAATTTGCAGCAAAATCCTTCAGAACTTTTGCCACAGAAAGAAATGGATCAATTGGAAGAAAAAGGTTCAGGGTTGCTTGAAGAAATAACAATTGATGAGGAAAAAGCTGCAGAGATTGAGGTTTTAAAAGGCAGCATTAACGTTAATAATAAGGATAAAAAAGTATCGAGTGAAAAAGAAGAGGAAAAGCCGCTTATAAAAGGTTTTGTACGTAACCACGATAAAGGAGAAGTGCAAGGTCCGAAAGAGGAGAAGTTTCCTTTAGATAAAATTTCTGTTGTTGGTGATTCTATCCCAAATATTGAAAAATCGTTTTCTCATGTAAAACGAGAGATTGAAGATAATGTGTTGCCTCCGCAGGAAATAATAACTTCAGATAAAAGCGTTTCTCAACAAACTGACATGGGAAATACGCAGAGTGATTCCTTAGATTTACATAAAGAATCACAAGATGTAGATGTTCCACATAAAGGGGGAATAGAAAAGGATAAGACAAATACTTCAGTGTCGCAGCATCCTTTTCATGAAGTGATGGCTCAAAATATAGTTAAAGAAAAATCGGATTTAAATCGTATGAATACAGTTCCTCAAGCATTTCAAAGAGGTGTATATGTTGGCACAAATCAAGGGGAACAAATACAGACAGGAATGACGCATGTATTAAGGTTCCTTCATACGAGAGGAGAAACAAAAGCCAAGGTCGTTATTGAGCCACCAGCTCTTGGCAGGGTAGACGTGGAACTGCTCTCTTCTCAACGAGGGGTTGAGGCGTTTCTTCGTGTGAGTTCCGAATCTTTAAGGCATATTGTGCAAGAACAGTTACCAGCGCTTCGAAGTGCCTTTTCGCAGCAAGGACTTGTTTTAGCCGATTGCTCTGTGGATGTTCGAAAAGAGAATGAACATAGTGGACAAAACCAACAGAATAAACGGCGAGGAATAAAAGTAGCGATGGATGCTTTAGACGAAACTGAAGAACCTCTTGCTTTTCGTCTTGACCTAGAGCAAGGCTTACTCGTTTGGATGGCATAGGATAGGAGGGAGAAAATGTTTGTACAAAGTACCGATTATTCAGTAACAGGCTCTGCTACAACAGCTTCTGCCACAAGCGCGACAGAACAGAAAAGTAAAACCGATTCGAATGGAGGATTGGATCAAGACGCTTTCTTCAAAATCTTGATCACTCAGTTGACCCACCAAGACCCCATGAATCCTTTACAAGATAGAGAATTCATTGCTCAGATGGCTCAATTTACTACAGTAGAAAAATTGACGAATATGGGCAAGGTTGTAGACGAAATGGCTACTGTAAATCGAGGGAATGCAGTTTCTTATCTTGGTAAAAACGTAAGTTTCTATGATGAGAACGGAGAAGTTATGACATCTAAAGTTCAGGCTGTTTGGTTTGACGATAAAGAGGGTGTTATTCTTCAGGTTCCCGAGGGGCAAATCAAATTGGCAGGAGTTCTTTCTGTTTCATAAAAAATTTGAGTTCTTGTAAGTATTCTCCGAAATAGTAACTATGAGAGAAAAAAGCCCACTAGGGACGGTTGGGTTTGACATGTGCAAGGGAGTGCGCATTTCTCTGTGTTGGGAGGTTAATAGAAATGCTAAGATCCCTTATGACGGGAGTAAGTGGAGTTCGGGGACATCAAACTCTGCTCGATGTTGTAGGTAACAATATTGCCAATGTGAATACAGCCGGATTTAAAAAATCGACGGTGACTTTTCAGGATTTGCTCTATCAGACGTCTCGTGGAGCTTCTTCTCCACAGGGCGATAGGGGCGGAATAAATCCTATGCAGGTGGGTCTTGGCGTTAATATTGGGGCTATTGAAACAATTCATAGCCAAGGACAGTTGCAGTATACGGGCAATAGAACTGATATGGCTATACAAGGTGACGGATATTATGTCATGGGTGATGGAAGCAGAACTCTTTATTCCAGAGCAGGTAATTTTATTCTTGATGCTAATGGGAACATTGTTCAGTCTGGAACTGGGTATATGTTGAAAGGTTATACATTAGAGACTGATCCTAACGATCCTACTCGGTATATTAAAGGTACGCAGCTAGTAGATATGAATATTCCTGTAGGGCAAAAATTGCCAGCTCAAGCGACGACTCTTACAGGATTCCGCTGTAATCTCGATAGCAGAGTTGATGCATACCTGCCCATGGGGTTCCTGACTAATGGAGTAAAAGCAACGGGACTTTTAGGAGGAGCTGAGCGTTCTATCACCTTTGGTTCTGGTACTGATGTGAATTCTTTTGTCACAGTTAAAGTCGGAGACCAAACTGTACAGATGGCAATAGATGGTGTAGATCAAGACGTAAAACGTCCTAAATTGGCAGACACAACGTTGACTCTTGATGGACAGACATACGATGTTACGTTTGATAGCGCCTCTGGTGTATTGAAAATGACGAATCAGGCAGATGCGACAGATTCATGGGAATATGAGCTTGGCGCCATGATGGATTACGATATAGTGAGCATTGCTGAAAGTAACGGAACAGAACATCATTATCTCGTGGAATATAACGATCTCGGAAGCCAGGGTGGAAACAGAGAAATGGTTCTTTGGGGAGATAATAACGCAACTCCCTCTGCTGTAACACGTTTCTCTTCAGAAATTACAACGTCTCATGATGGCATCTTTATTGACCCGGCTGGTAACGGTTATTCTTTGGGAACAACCTTCCCTGAAGGAAAGACTCTTTTTGCTGTTCCTTCAGAAAATGGACAAGGTATTGAGATTCGAAGCGATTCTGTTTCTGGGGATGTATTATCAACTGTTAATCAGCGAATTCCAAGTGTTCATACTACGAAGCTTGATGTTTTTGATAGTTTGGGGAATAGCCATACATTAGAGGTAAGTTGGGAAAAAATAGAGAATAATCAATGGCGTTGGAGAGCGTGGCTTCCTACAGAGCCTGGAATTACATTAACCAACAATACTGGAATTATTTCTTTCCAGAGTAACGGTAAAATTGATGGATCGTCAAGTAACGCCACAATGTCTTTAGGGTTTGGTTCTTTGGGAGCAGAAGATTCTTCTATAAAACTTGATTTCAGTGGTCAGTCGTTTGATAAAGAGCCTATTGAAGGTGTAACACAGTACGGATCGGCCTTTACTACAAAAGCCTACTATAGAGATGGCTATGAGATGGGCGTTTTAAACGATTTTGCAGTAGGAACTGATGGAACTGTTGTAGGTGTTTACAGTAATGGCGAAAGTCGCTCTCTTTACCGACTTGGACTCGCTCTTTTTGCGAATCCGAGCGGTCTTGAAAAAGTAGGTAATACTGCATTTGCTGAAAGTGCCAACTCTGGTATAGGTCAGGTGGTATCTCCTCTTGAAGGAGGAGCTGGCAAGATATCCGGTGGTTCTCTTGAAATGGGGAATGTAGACCTTTCCGAAGAATTTGTGCGTCTTATCATTGCCCAAAGGGGATTCCAGGCGAATGCTCGTGTCGTTACGACGAGTGATCAAGTTCTTGAAGAACTTGTGAATATGAAACGTTAGGAAACAGCTTATGATCACTCTCACACGAATTAACGGAGAGCACTTTACGTTAAATGCGGATTTGATTGAAACGGTGGAAACGACACCAGACACAGTAATAAAACTTTTTAATGGCCATCGTTATGTAGTTCGAGAAAACATGGAAGAGATTGTGGAGTTAGTTGTTCAGTATAGGAATCGTATTTGGCGCTCTTCCTGTCAATCTGAGAGCGCTATCATCACACAACAGCAGAACGACAAATAAGTTCTTTGGTGTAGTTAGGCTGTTTTAGGGAGGGGAGTTTTTGTGGATCTGGCAACAGTAATAGGTCTTTCAGTAGCACTTATTTTGGTTATTGGGGGTATTGTTGCAGGCGGTGAACCTATGTCTTTTGTTAACTTCCCGTCCCTTCTGATAACTCTTGGCGGCACCTTAGGCGCCACAATAATGGCAAACCCCGTAGAACGGATAAAAAATATAGGTAAAATTTTGGGGCGTGCCTTTTTTTCTCAAAGTCCCGATCTTGTTTCTCTCGTACAAACTATTGTAAGTTTTGCAGAAAAAGCGAGAAGAGAAGGGTTACTTGCTTTGGAAAGCGATGCAGCAGAGCTTGACAATGAATTTCTTAAAAAATCAATTCAGCTTGTTGTCGATGGTACGGACCCAGAACTTGTTAAGGCTATACTTGATACTGAAATAGGAGTTCTTGAGGAGCGACACGTCGCGAATAAGAGTATGTTCGACACAATGGCTGAACTTGCTCCTGCTTTTGGAATGTTGGGGACGTTAATAGGGCTTATCGCTATGTTGCGTAACCTTGACGACCCCGATGCTCTTGGCCCTGGAATGGCAGTAGCTCTTATAACCACATTCTATGGTTCCTTTATTGCTAATGTTTTTGCTATTCCAGTTTCTCGTAAGTTATCGACAAGGTCATCAGAAGAAGTGATGGCGAGAGAACTTATGGTAGAGGGCGTTCTTGCAATACAAGCAGGAGAAAATCCTCGTATTGTTGAGGAAAAGCTGAAAGTCTTTTTACCTCCCTTACAGCGAGAGAAATTGGAAGAAGAGGAAAAGCAAGCTAGGGAAGGTGGAGCGTAAATGGCTCGTAGAAGGAAATTGCAGGAAGAAAGTGGAGGCGGAAACTGGCTTACAACTTATGGTGACATGGTTACTCTGCTCTTGACTTTCTTTGTTTTCCTTTTTTCATTCTCCTCTATAGATGTTCAAAAGTTTCAAAAGATGCTTCTTTCTTTCCAAGGAGCTTTAGGTGTTTTACCAGGCGGCAAAACAGTACAGGAAAATGGTGGCGTTTTTGGAGGCATGGAACATCAGGATGCGGGAGAATCGAAAAGAACAACGATTAATATTCAAGAAGTTGCCCAAAGTTTAAAGCTTTATTTAAAGCAGGAAGGTCTAGAGCGTCAGACAGTTGTCAGAGTCGATCAGAGAGGTATAACAGTCTCTATTTCTGATCAGCTTCTTTTTGAGACAGGACGAACAGACATGAAACCGGAAGGGAAAAGGGTTCTTTTCAAGTTGGCCCAGCAATTGAAGGATGTTGTTCCGGCTTTATCTGTCGAGGGGCATACAGATAGTGTCCCTCTTCGCGGTGGTCCCTTAAAAAATAATTGGGGACTTGCCGCTCTTAGAGCTTCAACGGTAGCTTCGTATTTACAAGAAAGTGGTGGAATAGACCCCAGAAAAATCCAGGCTGTTTCTTACGGTGCTTTTCGCCCTATTGTTCCTAATGATACGCCAGAACACCGGGCACTTAATCGAAGGGTTGATCTAGTTATTCTTTCACAGTATCCCAAATAGACTGTGAGAACAACCTTTGGGAGGAAATCATATGTTCAGAAGAGTTCTTATCTTTATAATAGTAGGGGTTATGGCTTTTTCTGTTGGTTTTGGTGGCGGTTTGTTGGCTGGGCGGATGTGGAATCGCTCGTCGACAGTAGCATCTGCTTCCGGTGAAGCCATAGATACACCTGGACCTATCTGTAGTATGGGGGATTTTACTACAAATCTCTCAGGTCTTGATGGCGGTATAGTAAGTTTTTCCGTTGCTTTGGAAACTTCAGGAGCGAAAGCTCTCGAAATTTTACAGCAAGAGAATTGGAAAATGCGTATAACCAACGAAATTTTGCTTGTAACAAAAGGGAAAACAGCTGGAGAACTTAGAAATGCAGAAGGCGTGCTTGAGTTGGCAGAGGAAATTAAACAATCGATAAATAGCATGGTTCCCGCTTCTAAAGAGCAGGTGCCAGTAAAAAGAGTTCTTTTCCAAAGTTTTGTACTTCAATAGTTGAATTAGTGGGCTAGGGGGTGGCAGAAAATGTGCCCAGATGTACTTTCGCAGAATGAAATAGACTCTCTTCTTGACGCTCTTTCTAGTGGAAGCTTCGACATCGATTCGATGGATGCGGAGTCCGAAGAGAAGAAAATAAAAATTTACGATTTTAGAAGGCCCGATAAGTTCAGCAAAGACCAGCTTCGAGCTATACAAATGATCCATGAATCTTTTGCCAGGCAATTAACAACAACACTTTCGACGATGGTTCGTTCCATGGTTTCTGCGGAAGTGGCTTCTGTTGACCAGTTAGCTTATGATGAGTTTGTTCGTTCTCTCGTGCAACCTACCGTTATAGGTATCTTAGAGATGTATCCTTTCAGTGGGAATGCTCTTATTGAAATTAATCCTAACCTTGTTTTTGCCATAATTGATCGTATGCTTGGCGGGAAGGGTGAATTTTCAGGAAAAGCTCGAGACCTTACAGATATTGAACGGATGGTTATAGAGCGGGTTATTATGAGAATGCTTGAGCTTCTTGAAGAGAGTTGGAGTACTGTTGTGGATGTCCGGTTCCGTTTTGAAAATATGGAAAGTAACCCATTTTTTGTCCAAATATGTCCTGGTACTGATATGGTGTTGCTTGTAATTTTGAAATTGAAAGTGGCCGATGTAGAAGGAATGGTCAGTATTTGTATCCCTTACTTTCTGATGGAACCAATTATGGATAAGCTTAGCTCCCAACAGTGGTTTGCATCGACTGGACGTAAAAAAGAAGAAGGAGCTCGTGATGCCATTGTTCGTCATCTTGGGCACGTTAAAATTCCTCTTTCAATAGAACTTGGACATACCATTCTCAGTGTAGAAGATGTATTGCAGCTTCGTTCTGGGGATGTTATTAAACTAGATGAGACTGTAGAAGATAGAATAGATATTCGAGTAGGGAATATGATTAAATTCCTGGGGCGTCCCGGAACCGTTGAAGGCAATTATGCTGCGGAGATAGCAGATGTTCTCTATGACGACGAGATGATTCCCGAAAATGAGGGAGGAGTCAAAGATGATTGACGAATTGTTGAGTCAGGATGAAATTAATGCTTTGCTTCAGGGGCATTCTTTGAAAGAGGAAGAATCATCTCTTTCTGGCGTATCTTCTGAACAACAACAGATATTTAATGATATAACAAACATTTTTGCTACTGCTATTACAAATGTCTTTGGCATGCTTGCGGGCAGAGATGTAAATGTTCCTGATAAAAAGCAGGAAACGATTCCTCAGAAAGATATTGTTTTAAAACCAGGAGAATCTGCCTTTTCTTTTCATATAACGTGTCAGGGCATGAGCGATGCGCCGTTGACATTCATAACGACCCAACAAGGGGCTTTGATCTTAGCCGATCTTATGATGGGGGGAGAAGGTAAGGACTTACCAGAAGAAGCGAGTGAGCTCTACCTCAATGCGGCTCAAGAGGGACTTAGCCAGATGGTAGGGGCATCTCTAACCAATATGAGTGGCATTTTAGGAGGTCGTCGCCTATTACCAGATAATGTTCAATCTGCTTTAGAAAGCGGAGAGTGGTTGCCATTTGCGGAGATGGGGCCAGACGAAAAAATATGGTCTGTTGAGATGTCTATAAAAATTGATGATGTCGCAGTCTTTCCACTCTGGGTTGTCTTTCCTTTGGACGTTGTCAATAAAATAGCAGATGAAGCCTTGGAGATTATGAAAGCCAAATCTGCTCCAGAGCCTGAAAAGAAAGATTCCTCACCGGCTCCTTCTGCATCTAGAGCTCAAAATAAAGGCCAAGTTGAAATTCCTGTTCAGCCGATGGAGAACAATGCTAACAAACAACGAAGTGCTGCTACGCAGCCAGTTTCACAAGTAGATGTCCGACCTGCACAGTTTATGCCCTTAAGTCAATCTGGTGGATCGCAGGGGTCTGGTAATATTGATCTTATAGCAGATATCCCTGTGCGTGTTACTGTAGAGTTGGGGCGTACACGAAAAAGTATTTCTGAAATCTTAAACATGACACCGGGTTCCGTGATAGAATTAGATAAAATGGCTGGGGAGCCAGTAGATATATTAGTAAATAGTAAACTTGTAGCACGCGGAGAAGTTGTTGTTATCGATGAGAACTTCGGCGTGAGAATTACAGAGATCGTAAATTCCTCAGCAAAATTTCGTTCATAACATAGTCATTTCGAGTTTGACAAGTGAGGGGTGCAGGAATGGGAAAAAGTGTGTTAATAGTTGATGATGCCGCCTTTATGAGGATGATGTTAAAAGATATTCTTTCAAAAAATAGCTTTGAGGTTGTTGGAGAAGCAGAAAATGGTAAAGTTGCCGTGGCGGCTTATCAGAAGCTTCATCCTGACATTGTAACAATGGATATAACAATGCCCGAAATGAACGGCATTGATGCTGTAAAAGCTATTAAAGCTCTTGATTCTCAGGCTAAAATTATAATGGTTAGTGCTATGGGGCAGCAGCCTATGGTTATAGAGGCAATACAGGCCGGCGCTGTTGACTTTATAGTGAAGCCTTTTCAACCAGATAGAGTGGTGGAGGCTTTAAGCAAGGCCCTAGCCTAAATTTCAAGGTCAGAGTAATGGTTAATTTTTTAAAAATTATCCCAGGCAGTCGCTTTTCAGCGTTACTGGCTGGGTTTTTCGTTTTTGTCATTCAGACACCGTCGGAGGCTGCAACCTCTACGTCAGGACTTACGACTTACTTTATACGGGTTATGTTGGCTCTTTGCCTTTTGGTCGGTATCTCGTATATTTTAATTCGGTATATTCGTCCATCCATTGCGGTAAGAGAAAGCCACAATGTGAAAGTTATAGCTGCGTTGCGACTTGGTCGCGAAATGCTTTACATTATTCAGTGTGGTCCAGATGTTATAGCATTGTTATCTGGGGGGAATAATTCTAAGGTTGTAGGAAAATGGCGGAAAGAAGATTGGCTTCAGGGAGACGTGAATGGTGAAAAAAAATGTAACTGATTTATTGATACTTATAGTCGCTATATTTCTTTTTGCAGCATTCGTAGTTCCTTCAGCTGCATTGTGTGCAGAAGCTCCGTCTATTCCTCTTCCAGCTTTACAGTTGGGTGTTCGAGCTGCTGAATCACCTCAAGATGTGGCCCTCACATTGCAGATTTTAGCTCTTTTGACTGTATTGAGCCTAGCTCCGGCAATTATGCTCATGCTTACAAGTTTTACTCGTATTCTTGTTGTTTTGGGGTTCGTACGCCGCGCCCTTGGACTGCAACAGACTCCTCCGAATCAGGTGCTTGTTACATTAGCTCTTTTTATGACCCTTTTCATTATGACTCCTACATGGAGCCAAATTTACGACACGGCTTTGGCTCCATACATGGCAGGAGAAATACAATCTGCACAAGCTTGGCAGAATACAGTGGCTCCGGTTCGTCAATTTATGTTGAAATATACACGAGAAGAAGAGCTTTCGCTCATGGTTCGGATGGCTAAAATGGAACGTCCTCAAAATGCAGACGATGTACCGACTCGTCTTTTGTTACCCGCCTTTATGCTCAGCGAGCTTAAAACAGCTTTTCAGATGGGAGTCGTAATATTTATTCCATTCATAGTTGTCGATATGATCGTAGCAAGTGTCCTTATGAGTATGGGCATGATTATGTTGCCTCCTATGATGATCTCCCTACCCTTTAAGATACTCCTTTTTGTTATGGCTGATGGTTGGGATTTGGTTGTTATGAGTATATTTAAGAGTTTTTCGTAAGGAGGAAGGTGCGCATACATGAACACATTTAGTATGTACGACGTATTGAGTCATTGTGTTTGGGTAACTCTCCTTACCTCTCTGCCTGTTCTTCTCGTTGCCATGATTGTGGGGCTTATTATAGGTATTTTGCAAACGGCAACATCTATTCAGGAACAGACACTTATTTTCATTCCGAAGATCGTAGCTGTTCTTGTAGCTCTTGTGTTGTTTGGCCCCTGGATGTTTGGTCGTATAGGTGAATTGACACAATTTCTGTTGGGGCAACTAGAGAAATTTGTGCAATGACGGCTGATAATTTTGTTATTTCTCAAGTCCTTATAGTTTATATGGTGGTTGGACTTCGGTTTGTGGGAATGATATTTTCATCCCCTGTTTTCTTGGCTTCCTCCATGCCGTTGCCTGTTCGTTTCTGGGCAGCAATTTTAATATCGATAGCGGCTGTAGGAAGTGCTGATTTATCTGTTCCTGCCACTCTTTTTTCAGGGTGGATGCCAATTGTTTTAGCTGGTGCACGTGAATTTTTAATAGGCGTTGCTCTGGGATTTTTGTCGGCATTGCCTCTTTATGCATTGCAAGTAGCGGGTGAATTGGTTGGTAATGTAATGGGCCTAGCGATGGTAAGTCTTCTTGATCCTTTAAGTGAGGAACAAAGTTCTATTCTTGGCCAATTAAAATTTTTGGTCGGTTTATGGTTCTTTTTTTACTGGAATGGCCATCTACTTCTGGTACAATCCATTGTAGAAAGTTTAAAATTAATTCCAGTAGGAAAACTCTTTTTATTTATTCCAGCCGATATGGGAATAGCGGTTTGGATTCAACAGCTTTTTGTTATCGCTGTCAGAATGGTTTTGCCCTTTTACGGAGCTCTCCTTCTCGCCGATATCGGGTTAGGCTTCTTAGCTCGCACTGTTCCTCAGATGAATATCTTTATATTAGGACTTCCTTTGAAAATAGGTTTGGGCCTCTTCCTTTTAATGATAGTTTTGCCTTTAACAGTTGATCTAGTATCAGCGAATTTGACAAAATATATAGAATTGGCAATGAAGAGTGTCATGGTATGGAAATAGAAAAGAGTAGCTTTTACGATTTACAGTTTTTTGCAGAAGAGCGAACTGAACCTGCGAGCCCTCGTAAACGAAGACGAGAAAGGGAAGAAGGGCGTGTCGCTAAAAGTCAGGATCTTGGGGCATCTGTCGTTATTCTTGTTGGTCTTATTGCTCTTTTTCTTTTCGGTACTTTTTTTTGGGACATTCTTTTATTTTATATTCGAGATACTGTAGCTTTTATGGCAAGCCCATCCATGAAAGCACAAGGTTGGCAGCACATTTTGTGGATACGCGCTTTAAAGACACTTGCAATAGTTGTTCTTCCCTTGGGAGGAGTTGCTGCTTTGGCAGCCTTTATCGTTACTGTTGCACAGGTTGGTTTGGTTTTGACTCCGAAGCCTCTTATACCTAAGCCGGATCGCTTTAATCCTGTTTCAGGATTAAAGAAGATCGTTTCGTTGAGGTCTTTGGTGGAGCTTGTGAAGGGACTTTTCAAAGCAACCCTTTTTGGCATTGTTATTTACACTGCCTTGAAGAAGGATATTCGAGAGATTGCAGGAGTTTTGCAGTTCCCAATAGATCAGGGACTTGCTTTGGTTTTTTATAAGATATGGCGTTTATGCTTAAAATTAGCCTTTTTATTGTTTGCAATCGCTATTTTTGACTATCTTTATCAGAGATGGGAGCACGAACGTTCTATTCGTATGAGTCGTCAGGAAATAAAGGAAGAGTACAAACAAACAGAAGGGGATCCCCAGTTAAGGGGAAAAATTCGTCAGAAACAGAGAGAGTTGGCAAGGAGCAGAATGATGTCATCTGTTCCAAAAGCCGATGTGGTTATTACAAACCCAACAACGTTAGCTATAGCTCTAGAGTATGATAAATCAGTGATGGAAGCACCTGTTGTTGTTGCAAAGGGGAAGGGGTTTATAGCACAAAAGATAAGGGAGCTAGCAGAAGAAAACGAAGTTCCCATTGTAGAAAATAAACCGTTGGCGTGGGCTCTCTATGATGCTATAGATATTGGAGAAGAGGTTCCCGAAAAATTGTACAAAGCTGTGGCAGAAGTTCTTGCTTTTGTTTACAAACTCAAGAGAGGTAAATCTACAAAAAAGGAAAAAAACAGAAATTATTTGAGAGGATGAGCCTAAGTGGCAGAAACGACCTTACAACGATCTTTTTTGAAACGACTCCTTCTTTATTCCGACTTAGGGTTGGCTATTATGGTCATTATGATAGTGGCCATGATGATTATTCCTGTCCCAACATGGCTTCTCGATATCCTTCTCGCTTCTAATATAACGTTGGGAGTCGTTATGTTGCTTTCCACCTTTTATGTCAATAGAGCTCTCGATTTAGCAGCATTTCCTACGATGCTTCTTATCGTTACCTTGTTCAGATTAGCCCTCAATGTTTCCACTACTCGACTCATTCTTTTGCGGGCAGATGCGGGAAAAGTTATCAGTGCTTTCGGAAATTTTGTTGTAGGTGGTAACTATGTTGTTGGTGGAGTTGTTTTCCTTATTTTGGTTATCATCCAGTTTATAGTTATTACGAAAGGTTCTGAACGTGTTGCGGAGGTTGCTGCTCGATTTACTCTTGATGCTATGCCAGGAAAGCAGATGGCAATTGATGCAGATTTAAATGCTGGCCTTATAGATGAGAATGTTGCTCGTACGCGACGTAAAGATATTCAGCGGGAAGCAGACTTCTATGGAGCTATGGATGGAGCTTCAAAATTCGTAAAAGGTGATGCAATAGCGGGGCTTATTATTACGATAATCAATATTATTGGTGGCCTCGCCATAGGAGTTCTTCAACGAGGACTTACCTTAGGGGAAGCTGGTGCTATTTATAGCCTCCTCACTGTTGGTGATGGTCTTGTTTCCCAAATACCAGCCCTTCTGTTCTCAACAGCAACTGGAGTTATTGTAACCAGAGCTGCTGGCGAAACAAATTTGGGGAGAGATATATTTATATCTCTTACTAAATATTCACGCCCGCTTTTCATTGGCTCTGGTTTGCTTTTTGCTTTAGCGTTCATTCCGGGATTACCCACAATACCCTTTCTTGTCCTCGGAATATTTCTTGCTTTGATGGGGTATTGGGTTTACAGAGAAGGAAAAGTTCAGGAAATAGAATCATCAGAGGGAGCTGGTTCTTCTGCGGCTCACACTCCATCTGGTTCACGAGAGGGAGCAACGAAGAGTGCAGGTAGCGGAACATCTGCTCAACCTGTAGCGCCTGCTTCTCCAGAAGATGTAATGCAACTTTTGACTGTTGACCCCATGGAAATAGAGATAGGGTATGCAATAATCCCCCTTGTCGATCCTTCACAAGGAGGAGATATGCTTGATAGAATTGGCACTATTCGCAAACAGATGGCTTTGGAATTTGGTCTTGTTGTTCCACCCATTCGTATAAGAGATAATATTCAACTTAAACCTTCCGAGTATGTCATACGTGTCAGAGGCGCTGAAACAGGTAAGGGAGAACTTTTGCCGGATCAGTACCTAGCCATGAATACAGGGAACGCAGAGGAAGAAATTGTGGGGGTTCCAACAGTTGAACCTGCCTTCGGTTTACAAGCTACATGGATTTCTCCTGAACTGAGAGATAAGGCTGAATCCATGGGATATACTGTTGTCGATGCGCCATCGGTTCTTGCCACACATCTGTCTGAAATTATTAAACGTTATGGCAGCGAACTTATTACGCGACAAGAGGTTCAGAAACTTACGGATCTTGTAAAAGAAAATTCTCCTGCTGTAGTAGAAGAAATGATGGGAGTCCTTTCATTAGGTGAAGTTCAGAAAGTGTTGCAAAATCTTGTTCGTGAACAGATTCCAATTAGAGATTTGGTAACAATTTTTGAGGCCTTGGCAGATAATGGTCGAATAACGAGAAGTGTAGATTATTTAACCGAACGTGTAAGAGAGTCTCTTTCTCGCATTATATCTTTGAAAATACAGGGAGAGGAAGGTGTTGCTACAGTGTCTACACTTTCCCCTGTATGGGAGCAGAAAATCAAAGATGGCCTGGAAGGAGACCTGCTGCAGGGGTGGCAACTCAATATGAGTCCTCAAGATATTCAGGGGCTTACCGCGGCCGTAGCAAAAATGGTTGAAAAAATGGCCATGGAGGGGCATCTTCCTGTTTTATTGGTACATCCAGATGTGCGTCTTATAGTAAGAAGAATTCTCGAGGGATCATTGCCTGGACTTTATGTTGTATCCTATAATGAAATATCCCAGAGAATGCAATTAAAATCTGTGGGGATGGTGGAGTGATAAATGCGCGTAGTTCAGCAGATATCTTTTGAAGCTAAGAATGATGCAGAAGCAATACGAATTGCCAGTGAACGCTTAGGGCGGGATGCGGTAATTCTTTCCACTCGTCCTGCCAAAGCCGGAGGTTTTTTAGGGCTTTTCAGAAAAGATATTCTTGTTGTTACTGCTGGTCTTCTTGAAGAAGATGAAGCAGATCAGCGAGAAGCATCGCGAGATCGACTAGTAGCATTTCAGCGTCTTCTTGATTCTAAAAAAACATCGGCGTCTCCGACAATTTCAGAGCGGATTACTGAGGATGTAAAAGATGAAGTTTCTTTTTCATCTCAAAGTTTGGCTTTAGCAAAGCCTCAGGAGGAGAAGGGAAAAACTAAAGATTTAGAACAAGAAGTAGCGCGCATATATGAAAAACTGGATAAAGTTTTGGAACGTCTGGATGAGAAGCCTCAACATGCAGTTATTGAGTCTCATCCCAAATCAGTTGTGGCGGAGAGTGGTGTCAAGAAAAACAAAAAAACAAACATTGCTGTTTCTGTTCCTTCTGATCTAACAGGTTCTCTTATAGAAAAAGGCTTATTACCAGATATAGCTCAAAAACTTCAAGAAAAGTTTTTGGAAGAAAAACTTCCTCAGGATCAGTTTTGTCTTTGGCTTAAAGATCAGGTTCCAGTTGCAGCAAAAGTTCCGACGAAAGCAATTGGCGGGAAAAAAGTAATGTTTGTAGGCCCTACAGGCGTGGGCAAAACGACGACAATTGCCAAAATAGCTGCCATACATGCTCTTTGGGAGCGAAAAAATGTATTGTTACTAACATCAGATACCTATCGTATAGCTGCGGTAGAACAGTTACGAACATATGCGAAAATCCTTGGGGTTCCCATTGAGGTTATTTTTGAGATAGAAGAAATTGATACTGTATTGAAAAAACATAGCAAGGCTGACCTTATATTACTTGATACGGCAGGGAGAAATCAAAAAGATTCTGAACGACTCGAAGAGGCTAAAAGACTTTACGAAGCCTTTAAACCTGATGCTCTTCACCTCGTACTCGCTTCAAATATGAAAGATAAGGATATGCTTGACGTAGTAGGAAGAATGGGAAGTTTACCTTTAACCCATATGCTTTTTACAAAAATCGATGAGACAAGTTCCTATGGTGGTTTACTTAACGTGCTGCTTTCGAAAAAGCTTCCAGCATCCTTTCTTACTACAGGACAAAATGTTCCTAATGATATTGAGGTTGCAGATGCTCAGAAGATTGTAGACCTTTTTTTGACGGAAGAGGACTATTCTCGTGCGTAATGGAGAGGGGCTCCCAGTTGCCGATCAGGCAAAGACGCTTAGAAGTTTAGTAGAAAAAAATAGGAGTTTTGAGAAGAAAGTATTTAGAAATACTCGTTCTATGGCTATTGTCAGCGGTAAAGGAGGGGTAGGTAAGAGCAGCCTCTCTGTTAATCTTGCTCTTGCAATAGCCGATCTGGGCTTTTCAGTGGTTTTGTTGGATGCGGACATGGGGATGGCCAACGTTGACCTTATGCTAGGGTTAGTTCCTCGTTATTCTCTTGCTCACGTTATACGTGGGTCGAGGGAAATAAGAGAAATATTGATCGAGCTTGATGATAGGGTATGGGTTATTCCAGGCGGTAGTGGAGTCCGTGAAATGGCAGAGGCAAATGAAGACATTTTTTTGAAAATTTTAGAGCAACTTACTACTCTTGATCTTATGGCTGACTATCTCATTATTGATACGGGAGCAGGAATACATAAAGATGTACTTTCTTTCGCTCTTGCCGCTGATTCTGTTGTGGTGGTTACAACGCCAGAACCTACGTCGGTTCGTGATGCTTATGGAATAATGAAGATTTTAGCTATAGAGTCAAAGAGCAAGGCTGATATGCATCTTGTTGTAAATATGGCAGATAATGCAGTAGAAGCGGGAGAAACAGCAGAAAGAATGCAAAAAGTCTCTTCGCGTTTTTTAAGTTTAAACGTTGATTATGATGGATTTGTTCCAATAGATCGTCATTTAAAGAAAGCGATATGTTCTCAAAGGCCATTGTTGAGAGAATTCCCGAATTCGGTGGCATCTTATTCTTTCCGCGAAATAGCCTCGCGGTTAACGGGGGCAAAACAGGAGACAGCGGGGAGAGGATTAAAAGCATTTTTCTTGAGACTTGCTCGAGGATTACGCACAATGGAGATGGAGCCTTGATGGATTTAACTCATTTTCTTTCTCTTCTTGATAAAGAAATAGGGAAGAAAGTTTTTGTAGATATTAGGGCTGGATTGTATAAGGGACGTTATCCTTCCAGACTTGAAGATATTCGTAAGAATCAGATAGCTGTGGCTCATCCCATGCTAAAGGGGGCCTTGTTACCAATACATAGAAGTCTCGAAATAGTTTTACAGATAGAGATAGAGGGCTCACTATATGAAGTTGCAGCTTTTATTGTTCGAAGCTCCATTGCAGAACAAATACCGTTACTTTGGGTAGAGCCGCATGGCGAGGTAATCAAACTACAAAGAAGACGTTTTGTTCGTGTTCCTTGTATTATGAAAATGGAGATGTTTTTGCTCCAGGAAGCAGAACAATTTAAAACAGCAAGAGAGGAAAAAATCGCTGTTACCGCGAAAGATATAAGTTTGGGGGGCTGCGGTTTTTTGTTGGATATTTCTAAGAAACATCTTTTTGAAAATAAAAGACGATATCTTTGCCGTCTCTTTCTTCCCGAAACAGAGTTTTTAGTCCCTGTTTCTATAATGAGGAATCAAGAACGCGACGGTCGATGTGAGGTTGGGGTCTCTTTTGATATTTTGCCTATTTCGGCAGAAAAAAGTTTAGGAAATTTTATTCGTCAACAAGAACTTATTAATCGTTAGGTGAGCATATTATGATAAAAGTCTTAGTCGTAGATGATTCTTCTTTTATGAGAAAGATAATAAGGGATATATTGACTTCCCATCCTCAGATAGAGGTTGTAGGCGTTGCGAGAGACGGGGAGGATGCTCTGGAAAAAATTAAAGAATTGAATCCAGACGTAGTTACTCTCGATATTGAAATGCCGAAACTAGATGGATTACAAACATTAAAAATAATAATGAAACAGTTCCCAAGACCTGTTATTATGGTAAGTAGTTTAACTCAAGAAGGAGCACAAGCAACATTGCAGGCCTTATCTTTAGGTGCTTTTGATTATGTTACGAAACCTTCAGGCCATATTTCTCTTGATATGAATGTCGTTGGTGAAGAGCTTATTGCAAAAGTGGTAGCTGCAGGCTCTGTAACCCCATCGGTTTTAAAAGAACCAACAGCATATATAACGCAACAGATAGAGCAACAAATACGACCAGCGAAAATTATAAAAAGTGAGCCGCCTGTTATTGTAGCTATAGCCGCATCTACCGGCGGTCCGAGGGCGTTGCAATATGTGTTATCTCAATTGCCTGGCGATTTCCCATTACCTATAGTGGTTGTTCAGCATATGCCTAAGGATTTTACGCCTTCTTTTGCCAAACGTCTTGATTCTGTGTCGCAGCTTACAGTCATAGAGGCATATGACAAAGCTCCTCTTCATGCTGGTATGGCTGCTATTGCTCCAGGAGGGGCCCATTTAATTGTCAAAAGAGACAAAGATAAAAGATTATTTTGTGGGCTTTCCGATATGCCTCCTGTTTTATCTGTAAAGCCGTCTGCGAATGTTTTGTTTATGAGCTTAGCTGATGAAGTGGGAGGGAAGGTGCTCTCTGTTATATTAACTGGAATGGGGCGAGATGGAACAGATGGCGCAACAATGCTAAAGAAAAAGGGTGCTTATGTTATTGCTGAAGCACAAGAATCTTGCGTCGTTTATGGGATGCCCAGAGCGGCTGTAGAGGCTGGAATAGTAGATGAAACGGTACCTTTAACTTCGATATCAACAGCTATTTTAAGGTATGTGAATAATTAGGATAAAGTTTAATTAGAGTGAATTTTGAGGTTGGAGATGATGTATCATGGCTGGAATGGATCTGAGTCAATATTTAGGCGCTTTCCTTGATGAGGCTTCTGATAATCTTTTGCATCTTGATGATCTTCTACTTGCTGTAGAGAAAAATCAGGAAGACATGGAAGTTATAAACGAAATCTTTCGATCTGCTCATACGTTAAAAGGAATGTCTGCAACGATGGGATTTGAAAGAATGTCGTCTCTGACCCATGCTCTTGAAGATCGTTTAGATAAGGTTCGTAAGGGTGAAAATACGTTAAAAAGTAACGATATCGACTTACTTTTTAAATCTCTTGATACTCTTCAATCTATGGTAGACGCTATTCGGAATGATGGAAATGATACGTCTATTTCTATAGATGAACTTGTTCAGGCTTTACGAGAAGCTATTTCTGATGAACCACAAAAAGATACTTTTCTTGGCAGTGATAGCAAACCAGCTGGTTTAGAATCTCATGAAGAAGAATGGATACATGAAGCAAGTAGCCTTGGTATGGATGTTTTTAAAGTCAAGGTTTTTCTGACGCAAGAATGCCTCCTGAAGGCGGCTCGAGCATATATGGTTGTAAATCGTTTAGAAGAAATGGGAGACATTATTAAAACAACACCTCCTGTAGACGATCTTGAAAATGAAAAATTTGATAGATCTTTTGAAGTGTACATTGCTACACATAGCTCTCAGGATAAGATAGAAGAAGCTGTTTCTCGCATTAGTGAGATAGAAAAAATAGAAATAGAGCATGTTGGCGCTCCTCAAGTGGAAAGAGAAAAAAACGAAAACTCTGTGGATCAAGATCATGCCTCACAGAACGAAGTTTCTTCTGAAAATAAAGCTCTTCATTCTGAAAAGAATGGAAATAATGTTTCGAAGTCGGCTAATCATAAAAAAAGCAGTCAAACGGTTCGTGTAGATATCGGACGTCTCGATAAACTAATGAATCTTGTCGGAGAATTGGTTATTGGCCGGGCTCGTATAGAGCGTCTTGTTCAAGAGGCACGTTTGAGAGAGTTTGATGAACCTCTATCTCAGCTTGGTCGTATTTCTAGCGATATTCAAGAGATGGTTACCAAGCTTCGGATGGTGCCTGTTTCCTTCATTTTTGATCGTTTCCCAAGATTAGTAAGGGATTTATCCAAAACAATGAAAAAGAAGATAGATCTCCGAATAGAAGGTCAAGATACAGAACTTGATCGTACAGTAATAGATGAAATTGGCGACCCACTTGTTCATCTTATTCGTAATTCCATAGATCATGGTATCGAGTTGCCTGAAGAGCGACTTAAAAACGGTAAAGAGGCAACTGGAACAATCTGTATTTCTGCCTATCAGGAAGGTAGCGGTGTTATTATCGAGGTCGATGACGATGGACATGGTATCGATACTGATAAGGTACGTAAGAAGGCCCTTGAAAAAGCTCTAATTACGCCGGAACAAAGTTCTGAAATGACAGAAGAAGAGCTTGTGCAACTTGTCTTTTTGCCTGGTTTCAGCACTTCCGATGCAGTTACCGACATCTCTGGTAGTGGTGTAGGTATGGACGCAGTAAAAACAAAGGTTGAATCTCTTGGCGGTCAATTTGAGGTGGTAAGTGAGCATGGGAAGGGAACACGTGTTCTTGTACGATTACCGTTAACTCTTGCCATTGTTCTTGCTTTGCTTGTTAAAGTGGAAAATGAGATTTATGCTATCTCCCTTGAAAATGTAGAAGAGACAATTCTTGTACATAAAAATGATATCAAAACTATGCACGGAATACCTGCTACTCTTTTGCGAGGGGATGTTCTTCCACTGTCTGATCTGGCCTCAATTTTGGGGACTTCCGTTGAGGACGATGGTCAGGAAGAGTATCCCGTAGTTGTTGTTAAAGCGGGGAGAAACAAGGTCGGTATGATCGTTAGCGAATTAATAGGACAACAAGAGATTGTCATTAAATCTTTAGGAAAATTCCTATCTAAAACAAAAGGAATAGCTGGAGCGACAATATTGGGAGACGGAAATGTTGCTTTAATACTTGACGTAGCCTCTCTCTGCGCGAGGTAGAGCTAGGGGGATTAAAGGGCGATGAATTTAGACAGTTTCAGTCACTTGCAACTTGACGCTATCCGGGAAGTTGGAAATATCGGAGCTGGTAATGCCGCGACGGCCTTATCGAAACTTCTGGAAAAACCTGTGGAAATGGATGTCCCTAAAGCAGAGCTTATTTCAATTTATGAGTTGGGGGAACATTATGGGCCGGCAATGAGTCTTGTCGCCGCTGTTTTTGTCAGATCTCATGGAGATTTCCCATGCAGTCTTATTTTTATACAAGAGGAAGAGAACGCTCAGTCCCTTGTGGATTTGCTTATTACAAAACAATTTGGTGGAGGAATGGATGTATCCTCTCTTCCTGAGGAAATGAGAGACAGTGCACTATCAGAGGTTGGCAATATTATTTTGAGTTCTTTCTTGAATGCAATAAACATGTTCGTAGGCAGTACATACAACATATCGGTTCCCGGAGTAGCTCATGACATGTTGGCTGCGGTTTTGGATGTCGTCATTTCTATTTTCGGACAAACAGGAGATGTAGCCCTTGTAGTTAATACGACCCTCAGTGTTGGAGAATCAGATCTTGATGTGCAAGGAAATGTGATAATGATTCCTGACCCCGGTTCTCTAGAGGGACTGCTGGAGAAACTGGGGGTTATGTAAACAATGGCGAATACTTTTCATGTTGGCATGGCTGATCTCATTGTCATAACAGCGCCGGATACACTTGTAACCTTAGGATTAGGGTCTTGTATAGGTCTCGTGATTTTTGATTCTGTCGCAAAGGTAGCTGGAATGGCTCATATAATGCTTCCTGAAAGCAGGGAAGGTGCTCCTGTAGATAAGCCAGGGAAATTCGCCAATACGGCGGTTCCTACGCTCATTGATGCTGTATGTAAAAAAGGAGCTTTAAAGTCTAGGCTTAAAGCAAAATTTGCAGGAGGGGCTCAGATGTTTGCTATACCGGGCTCTCAGTCTGATTTTCTCGCTGTTGGAAGTCGAAATATTCAGCAAACAACGGCGTGGCTAAATAAGTATGGCATTAAGATAATGGATTCTGATACTGGAGGAAATAAAGGTAGAAGCGTGGAGTTTTCTACGGAAACATGGATGCTTAGTGTTAAAACCCTAGGGCAAGGGAAAAAAGAAATATAAAGGGGGGAGAGAGGTGGAAGCATTGGATAAGACGGGAGAAATAATGGAAGTGGATGAATCAAGAAAAATGGAAGAAACAAACGAATTGGAGAAAACAGGAGAAATTGGAATAGACGAGCCTAAACTTCCCCTTGAAATAGAAGAAGAGCTATGTTCTCTCTTTCATTGCACTTCTAAATCTTTGTCTGCTATTATGTCTACAGTTAATGAAAATCCTAAAGAGCTTTTAACCCTTCTTAAATCGCTTTCCCCTAAGTTTCTTGCTGTGAAAGTTCGTTTTGATTCTCGCAAAAGGGGAGATGTTGGCGGTGCTTTTTGCCTCTTATGTGAAGGAACATCTGGTGATATCTTTGATGAAAGTTATTGGGTTTCCAGTAAAGGATTTCCAGAAAGGTTTAGTGTAAATGCCAGTTGGGAATCTGTACGGAAAGCGTTAATAGACTTAAGAGGTCCCGATCTGCGTGCCCACTTTGAAAAAGTTCTTTGGAACAAGCTTCGCAGTATAGTACGCGATCTCATGACACCCACACAACTGAATCTTATCTTTTCACAAGATAAAGGCGAAAAACAGATAGAAGACGTATTGCATGAACAGCTCAAAGAAGCTTTCAGAACAGAAATTGAAATGCAAATATCGGTAGAGCGGTTCAATAAAGCTCGCTTGGAATTGTCCGGTTTGGGCCAAGAAGAAAAGAAAGAAGAAAAAGAAGAAAAAACAACTACGAATGTTATCGGTGAAGGTGGAATCCAGATTTCTTGTAATCCTTTTGTTGATCCAGTTCGGGGGAAAGCTGCTTCAGAACTTGTGGAGAATGATTGTATTTGGGTTTCTTTCGAAGATACCGGCCTTTCTGGATTTATCAAAAGAACCTTAGAGCAAACAAGCGAGAAGCCTGTTTTTCCCGTTCGGTCAGTAGAAAAACTTCCCACAGGCCTTGTTTTGGCAAAAATTGCAATTTCTGAAGGAGTACAAGGACTTGTACGTGTGTCTGGAGATATAAAAGTACGAGTAGAATCTGAACATTCGATGGAAAAGATTTCACCTTTCCCGTTAAGGCTTTTAGTTTGGATAGGTGGCTCTCTTTTATTGTTATGGCTTGTCTATATTTTCTTGCGATGAAAGGTTGTTGCATTTGGGGATGAAATCAAGGGACAAGGAACTTTGGAACCGTTATGTAAACAATCATACCGAAGCTATCAGGGAGGAAGTTGTTAAACGTTATCTTCCTCTCGTTAAGTATGTGGCAGGTAGAATGGCTGTGTCTCCTCCTCCCGGCCTTGATTATGAAGATTTGTTGAGTTTTGGAGTTTTCGGTCTCCTTGATGCAATTGATCGCTTTGATCTTGAAAAAGGCGTTGTTTTTGAAACATTTGCTGTTCCGAGAATCCGCGGAGCTATTTTAGACGAACTCCGCAAGTACGATTGGATTTCTAGAACGGGAAGAGAGAAGTTGCAAAAATTGAACCGTGCTATGGATAAAATTTTGCAAGAACAAGGAACCATTAAAGATAGTGTGCTCATGAATGAGCTTGAAATGGACGAAAAAACATATAGGGAAACACTTGAACTCGCAAGTCGAAGTTATATTGTATCTCTTGATGAAGTTATGGCTTTGGATGATGGAGATGTAACCCGTGAGGGGCTTCTTGCTGACGAGTCGCCATCGGCGCTCGCGTTGCTTGAAGATTCTGAGGAAGTAGATAAAGTTGCACACGCTCTACAAAAGTTGCCTGAGCGGGAGCAACAAGTTATAGCTTTTTATTATTATGAAGGATTGACGCTGAAAGAAATTGGAAGTGTCTTAGGAGTTACTGAATCAAGAGTATCCCAGTTACACGGAAAGGCTTTGGTAGCATTACGGGGGATGCTTCAGGCTAAGTGAGGGGGGCTCTAATTATGGAAGAGGTACCTTTACATCTGGAATTTCGTGAAGATGGAGTATATATATCGATGGTATCCGAAAGTGAACCATCACTTAAAGATGTTGTTGATATACTCAAAAAAAACGGCGTGAATAATTACGATGGAGATAAAATTAACACTTTCCTTAAAGAAAAATCGTTAGAACCCTTTAAAGTTGCAGAACGCGAGGCGGAAGAAGAACGCGATGCCGTTGTGGAAGTACAAATCAGTTCTGATTCTTTAACAGCCGAGATAAGAATTTTCCCACCTTCTGGGGAAAAGCCCTGGCCTACAGTGGAAGATCTGAAAAAAATACTTGAAGATAAAGGCGTTACGTTTGGAATTAAAGATTCTGCATTGCGACAAGTCATAGATTCCAAAAGAGTTGAGGATTGGATTGTCGTTGCCAAAGGGGAACCGGCAATTAATGGGAAAGATGCAGAGATAGATTTTGCCATTCAGTTTGGACAAGCTAAACCCGTGATTGCAGATGAAAAAGATCGCATTGATTATAAAAACGTGAATTCTATAACTATTGTTCTAAAAAATCAACTTCTCGCAACAAAGACTTCTCCGACAGAGGGAAAGAATGGAATGACTGTTCGAGGCATACCCCTTGTAGCAAAAGCAGGGAGAGATCGTTCTTTACCTTCTGGCAAGGGAACTGTTGTTTCGGAAGACGCGCTCTCTCTTTATTCTGCAATAGATGGTCATCTCGTTTTAGCTAATGGCAAACTGAACGTTGTTCCGGTTTTTAACGTCGAAGGTGACGTTGATTATAGTGTAGGTAATATCAATTTTATTGGAGCAGTTTCAGTTAAAGGAGCGGTGAGAGAAGGGTTTGAGATCGTTTCTTCAGGTGACGTAGACGTACAAGGAGTTGTTGAAGGAGCGTATCTTTCTAGTGGTGGTAATATTTCACTTTCTGGCGGAGTTCGGGGCATGGGAAAGGCAAAAATAGAAGCTGATGGGGATATAGCTGCTAATTTTATCGATCAATGTACAGTCATATCTAAGGGCACGGTAAGAATAAAAAATGCAATTTTGCATAGTGATGTTTCAGCGAATAATTCCGTTATAGTGCAAGAAGGATCCAAAGCTCAGATAGCAGGTGGAAAAGTTCAGGCCGGAATAGAAGTAGTTTGTTTGCATCTTGGAAGTGAGATGGGAACCAAAACAGAAGTTGTTGTTGGTGTCTTGCCTGAATATAATGAAAAAAGGCGAGAACTTCAGGCTCTTAAAGGTGAGCTTCAAGAAAAAGCCACCAAGGTAGAGACAAATTTGAATTTTCTTAAAAAAATAGAGTCGGCAGGAGAACTTGATCGACCTAAACGAGAGTTGCTCATATCTCTTACAAAAGCGAAGTTTCAAGTGCAGTCTCAACTTTCAAAGTGCATCCAAGAGCTAGAAAGTGTCGAGTCTAGCATTGAAGCAAGTCGAGCTCATGGAGCTGTTCGAGTGAAGGGAATTTGTTACCCTGGGGTTTCTGTCACTATACGAGGTGTTCGACATATAGTGCGTGAAGAACAGCGGTTTGTTGCTTTTGTCTACGAAGCTGGTGAAGTTCGAATAAAACCTTACGACTATTAAAAAAGGTCTGGGGGGAATGCCAGGATGGTTGTAAATCCAGTGCATTTACAGTTGGCCCATTGGAACGTTGAACAAAACACCCAATCTATCAGAGGAAACAATAGCCCTGCAGCCCTTGCTGGTCAGCAAGGAGAGATAGTTTCGGCTGCTATACAAAAGGAGCAAGTTGTTCAAGCAGGAGATAATGCGTCAGAAGGAGAAAAAACAGGGCGCAAAAAGGAAAAGGAAGAAAGATCTAAAAAAGAGCGTCAATCTGGTTCGAATCATAAGAAAAAGTCAGAAAGCCAAACGTCCCAGAATAAAAACTTTGATCTTTATGCGTGATTTTTTCTCACGGAAGGATGGCTGTTATGATAACAAATAATCAAATAGGTTATATTCTTATTGAAGAAAACAACGGCATTTATCGTGGAGTGGCCTTAGTTACTGATTTTCGAGGCATTCCCCTTGATTTCCGTTATACTGATCCAATAAAGCCGACCCGCATAGAACAGATTCTATATGGAGGGGCTTTAGATGTGTATCTTAAAGAGGAATTGATTTTAAGCAACTTACTTGATTCTATAGAGGTAAAACCAGGTGTGTGGATTTGTCGCAATGATTCTTTGCTTGTTCCTTTAAGAAAGTTAAGTAAAATTCCGACACTTACTTTGTCTGTCACCTCTCGCCCCTTTCTTGAACAAACAGGTGACGTTGAGCCCCAGCCAGAAAATGGTGTTTTTATACTTCAAGCTGATGCCATGGGATCACCTCTCCGTTTGCGTCTTTCAGAAGAGTATTCCTCAGAAATTGATAGTGTAGCTTCTTTCCTTGTAGAAGTGGCAAAAACAATGGAACTTTCCGAACCTTTTTCGAGAATAGAGAAGGCGTTGAAAGTTATTGATGATGAACAAACAAATTGATGAGCAACGTTTTTACAACTTCAAGGAGGTTTTATTACGGCTCTTCCTTGGTCGAGTAAAAGTTCGGCATTTACAATCAAACTCTAAAATGTTCCAAGTTTTTAGCCTTTATAGAAGTCTTCCTATTCATAAAATTCTTTCTGAGGTGCATGTTTCAACCCTTTCTTTATTGGAAAATGGAACTCAACATGAACCGTATGTGAGTACGTTATCTCTTTTAAAAAATGACGTGCAGGTGCATAGTGTGGTGCTTTCTTCTTTCTTAACAAGAGTTCATTCTTTTAAAACTAGAATGAATAAGGTTACTATAAAAAGTGGAATTCAGATCATGCGTGCATTACCACAGACTCGAGAAAACCGCTCCTCCTCACATTTGTTAAAACCACGAAAAGATGGACATGCTTTTTTGGCGTTGTTTTCTCCTATAATAGAAAAAGCTTTAGTGAAAAGTGTTTTGAATAAAGAGACTGGAACACTGCTAATTTGGTATAATTCCCAGAGCAGGTCTTTTTTCTCTCAGAGTTTGGTGTTATTTAGCCGTCTGGGAAAGAATGGAGGCCTCGTCTGGGAGTGGCATGATCTTCCTCACGAAATGTCTAATTTTAAAAAATAGACCTAGACATTGAACATTTGTTAGAATTATCATTGCCATTTAGAGATAGAGGCAGACTTTTTAAAAAGGCCTTTCATATTAGCCTTCTGGAGGGTAGAAAAACTGATGGTAGAAGAAAAGAGGAGTGACCAAGCTCCTGTACATGTAGGGGATACGGTCGAATGTGAAGTGGAGCAGATCATGCCTTATGGCGCTTTTGTACGTCTTTCGACAGGACAGAGAGCGATGATTCACATTTCGGAGCTCTCTTATAGTTATGTTAAGAAAGTGGAAGATGTTCTTGAGCTCAAGCAAAAGATTAAGGCGAAAGTAATCAAGATTGATGAAAAAAATCGAATTGACCTTTCTCTTAAGAAGATGGAAGAGCCACCTTCTGTTGCGTCTTCCGCTCCCAAGGAAACAGAAGATAGCTTTGAAAAAAAGTTATCTAACTTTCTAAAAGTCAGCGATCAAAAAATAGCCGATTTGAATAGCAAACTAAACAACGCAAAAGCCAATAAAAAACGGAGTAAAAAAAGTAAATGATCGATATGATAACAGGCCAGGGGAGCTTAAGCTCCCCTGGCCTGTATTGGTTTTTTGCAAAAAAGGATATGGATGTAGTAAAGCGTCAAATGGTTTCTCGTAAGTTTCAACAGAAAATTGTTGCATCTGTTGTGTGTCGCTGTTGTTGGGGAGCCCCTCAAGTTTTATATTGTCGGCCTTTTTATAAAAAAACGCCCTTTCCAACTTCTTTTTGGCTCACCTGTCCTTATTTGGTTGCCAAGTGCGGAGAGCTAGAATCCCAACACGGAGTGAGTAGATTAGAAGAGTACCTTCAAAAGAACGTTTCTCTTCGCCGTTGGATTTCATATCATATCCAGCACATTAATGTACGTTTAGCCTTGCTTTCTTCGTCTGAGAAGCGTTATTTCCAAAAAAGACGTCCTGAATTATGGAGAGCCATTACTCAAGGTGGGGTCGGGGGAATTCAAAATAAGAACTCTTTTACAGTGAAATGCCTTCATCTTCACGTTGCTTCTTGGTTGGCTCTCGGAACGCATCCAGCAGAGGAATGGTTTCGCCAACATATAGAAATGACAGACTGTAAAACACCTAACGATTATTCATGTATTGCCAGGGGAGGGGTACTTGATGTGGAAGGGACGTTTTAGTGAACAGACGGCAGAAATCGTATTAAATTACACACAATCTCTTGACCTTGATTGGTGCCTGGCTCCTTTTGATATTAAGGGAAGTCTTGCTCACGCCAAGATGCTAGTATCTGTTGGAATCCTTTCTTCAGAGGAAGGTCAAAAGATAGAAGAAGGGCTTTCCTTGATTCTGAAAGAGATAGAAGATGGATGCTTTACTCCTTCTATTGAGTTGGAAGATGTACATATGAATATTGAACATCGACTCATAGAAATATTAGGCCCACTGGGAGCGAAACTTCATACTGGGCGAAGTCGAAACGATCAGATTGCTACTACTTTACGTCTTTATTTACGCAACAGATTGAAATTAATACATAAGGGAATGTGCATTCTTCTTGAAACTATTCTTAAAAAAGCCTACGCTCACCGTGATATTATCATCCCAGGATATACTCATTTGCAGCAGGCCCAGCCAATAAGTATGGGACAATATTGGATGTCTCACTTTCAAGCCTTTCGACGTGATATGATCCATCTACAGGCAGCTTTGGATGCTCTTGATGATTGCCCTCTGGGTGCAGGAGCTTTAGCCGGATCTACGCTTGCTCTGGATCGTTTTAATACAGCGTCGGCCCTCGGTTTTAAAAGGCCGACAGAAAATAGTCTGGATTCTGTCGCCCATAGAGACTACTTGCTAGATTACCATTATTTTGCGGCAGTTTTTGCCGTACATTGCAGCAGACTCGCAGAAGATTTTATAATTTATAACAGCCAGGAATTTGGGTGGCTTAAACTTCCAGACGCATATTGTACAGGGTCAAGCATGATGCCACAAAAGAAAAATCCCGATGTGCTTGAGCTTACACGAGGTCGGGTTGGGCAAGTAGTTGGGCATTTAGTTGATATGCTCATTATGCTTAAGGGCTTACCTTTAACATATAATCGCGATTTGCAAGAAGATAAACGAGGACTTTTAGCTTCGCTTTCAGTTATCCTTTCTATGGTGGGTATATTACCTGATTTTTTATCTCATGTAGATGTAGATGAACGAAAAGCTACTTCGAAAATGGAAAATGGGATGGTTCTTGCTACGGATGTTGCGGAATATCTTGTTAGGAAAGGTATTCCTTTTAGAGATGCCCATTGGAAAGCGGGACAGCTTGTTCGTTATTGTGTGGATAATGAACGATCACTTTTTGATCTATCTTTGTCAGAATGGCAAGCTATCATACCGGAGGTGGAAGAAGATATTATGCCTCTTCTTTCATTGAAAGCAAGTGTGAGTAGACGCAAGACATACGGTGGCACATCCTTTGATAGTGTCGAGAAGCAAATTGACAATGGATACCATTGGCTTTCCTCAGAAAAAAGTAAGTACAGTCCAGAATCCTGAAATATTTTAAAAGGGGCTTGACTTGCTGCGTTTTTTCTGTAGAATAAACCCTTGCGTAACGGCGGTAACTAGCCGGGGCAAGAGCCGTTAGCTCAGTTGGTAGAGCACCGGACTTTTAATCCGGGCGTCGTGGGTTCGACTCCCACACGGCTCACCATCGCGGTCCCATCGTCCAGAGGTCTAGGACACAGCCCTTTCAAGGCTGCGACACGGGTTCAAATCCCGTTGGGACCGCCATTTTAGTTTACTCTGCCGGTGTAGCTCAGTTGGTAGAGCAGCGCACTCGTAATGCGCAGGTCGGCGGTTCGAGTCCGCCCGCCGGCTCCAGTAATAGCAAGGGTTCCCGAGATTTGCGGGGGCCTTCTTTTTTTACCCAGCATCCATATAGCTTCCATCTTCCAATTTTTACCTCCCTAATTTTAAATATCCGAATAAAATATCTGAAAAATATCCTTTTAAAACTGTTTTTTTATTGCAAGATAAAAAGTCTAAATATTTAGTCTTTTTATTTTCACGTTTTTATGTGTTTTTAGTTGTTACACCCCCCATTTGGCAGACAGGCTTAAGTGTACATCCTAATTTTTTGGAGGTACACCAATGAAAATGGAAAAAGAAAACGAACAGAACTGCGGAATGGAAAAACTTTTTTTGACATCGAAAGAGGCGGCGAAGTATCTCGGAATTTCCGAAGGTTATCTTCGAGTTTGCCGAAGCACGGGGAAAATGGGGCATGTAACACCCCCTCCGTACGTTTTAATTGGCCGTGCAGGGGTCAGGTACGATGTCCGAGCCTTGCGAGCCTGGGCGGCCGAGCTACCCACCTATCACAGCGTTAACGAATACCCCGAAGAGGTATCGATATGACCCTCCCAGCCGTTCTGCCCGTTGTGGATATTTCGAAAGGTCGGAAGCTAGCTTCCATCCCAAGGGATTTCGTTCTCCCCGGCTTGCCTGCGGGGAAACTGGCTGTTATGTCGGCTCCTGGGGGGACCGGGAAATCCTTCTTGCTTTTAGAGTTAGCGTTGGCAGTTGCGTCTGGAGAGCCTGTTATAGCCGGGATAGTACCAGACGCCGCCGGGCCGACTCGTTATATTTCGTTTGAAGAAGATGAGACGGACATTCAGAACCGACTTGTTGCTCTTTTTCAGACTTTTTCTATTTCCCCACCCGTGGAGACTTTTTTTTGCAGTGCATTGGAAGGAGAAAATCTCCCGTTAGTGCAAAATGCAGAAAAAAATGAAGAGGCCGTAAAATATCTAGAAAACATTTGCGAAGGTATGCGACTCGTTATTTTGGACCCCTTATCTAGGCTCCACTCGGCAGACGAAAATTCGAATAGCGAAATGAAAAAAGTCGTGCAAATCTTAATATCGGTAGCCAAAAAAACTCGTTGCGCAATAATCGTTGCTCATCACACTTCAAAATCTGCTGTATTGAACGGCCAAGGGGGTCTCCAGCAAAGCGCCAGGGGGGCTTCGTGCCTTGTGGACGACCCACGTCTCGTTTGCACCTTATCGCGAAGCCAAAACAAAAAATCCCAATATGAAGACGAAGAAAATGACGACCAACGTCTCGTCCTCACATGGGCAAAAATGAACGGATGTCGCCCAATAAAACCTCTGGAACTAGTACGTTTGGAAAGCGGCGTTATCGTTGCCGCAAATGGCGCACAAGACCTATTATATTCAGGAGGGATGTACGAATGACGACAACATCTTGTAATAAAGATAACGTGATAGTGCAGGTACCCCAGCCCCTTATTCATTACCCACCTTTTTTCCCGGCGCAAGTAGCGCAAAAGGGGTTTTCGTGCATGAAAATTAACGAATATGGAGACGTAATAAATATAGAGGCTCCCGAGACCCCCCGAGTTCGAGAATTGTTGGTTTTTTTGGCCGCTTTGACTTTCGTCCAGGACGAAAACAAACCAAAAAATAAAGATGTAGATAGAGTCAAAATGACAATTTCCGGCAAAGAATGGCGGAAAAGAGCAGGATTTGGACGGACAAAAAAAGAAAGAGAGCGCTGGGAACAAAGTATCAAGATTTTATCAAAAATTGCGTACGATATAGAAGTTTCTGGCGCAAAAGATAAGCCCTATAAAAAACGCAATAAGCCGCTCCCATACAATCGCGTTATTTTGGTTGGAATTTTGAACGATATTAAATTCCGAAGAAAAGAAGATATTGTTACATTTACCATCCTAGCTGATTTTGTTCGAAATATCGACGCGACGGGCCTTCGAGTTTCCCTGACCCATTTGCTTTCCCTCTCCGGAAACATCTCGCGCCTGCTTGCATACACTTTCTACGGCCGTCAGGCCTGGCTTGGCACGTGGGAGCAGCTCGCGGCGTTGGCGGGGATTGCAGATTGGGAAGAGATGCGATGGAAGAAAAAAGCCCTGAAAAAGGCGCTTGATGAGTTGTCGGAAAATGGTTTTCAAGTTGCGATTGGCGAAGAAAAAATCAAAATAACAAGAAAAAAAGGATTACTTAGCGGGATTTTAGAAATGTAGAAAAATGTAGATTTCTGGTACAAAACCACATAAAACGCCGTAAAGCCTTGCTATTACTAACTTTTTTGGGGGTGATGTAGATTTCTGCCACAAAAGCGTAGATTTCTGCCACAAAGGTGTAGAATTCTGCCACGCTAAAGCGTTGGGAGGCCTTGCAATCACTCACTTTTTTGTCTCGAAAAATCCTTTAAGTCTTGAAGACTTGAAGGAAATACATAAAAACAAGAACAAAACCCCCATTAACTAGGGGGGTTTTTGTTCGTATATCCTAATATTTTTTAGAGAAGAAAATACCCCCCAACACAAAATAGGGGGGTATGCTTTATACAAAACAACACACGCCCGCCGCGCGCCGCCGCAGCGGAAAGAGGAGCGTGTGTATCCATTTGTTGTCCCTGCGTGCAAGTTATTTTTTTTCGCGTACTAGTTCTCATACAGTTTTTGTCGCGCTATTTTTTACGTTTTTTTAAAAAATGGAAAAAAATAGAGCAACGCCCGCGGGCGAAAGCAAAAATCTTCTATTTTGCGTCCCCGCGGGCTATATATATATATAAAATACAAAAACAAGAATAAACAGAGCTACGCTCTGTCTATACTATCTATCTATACATACATACACGCTTATTTTTTCTCGATTTTAAGAAAATCTTCGAAAAAAAGACTCCTATATGTACATATTCTATATATTTATATATCTATATATATGTTTTTTAGAAATATATATATAGGCTTTGTATGCACTAAAGAGATAAAGTAAGGGGGTCGCTCAAGCTCTATCCTTTTGTGAAAAGGTTCACTCATATGTATATTTTAGATATTTATTTTTTTAAAAAAAGAAAAAACAAGACATAAAACCCTCATTTTTATCTTCTCCTTTTTTTACATTTTATGTTTTTATGGGTCTTAAGACCTATATAAACCTGCCTAAATATTTCTGGGAGAGCACCATTTCGCGTCAAAACTTTTTAAATCCTCGTTTGGGTAAATACATACCCCCCTCTCTCAAACGCTCCACACGTCCACGTATTTTTTTGGATAAAAAGTCTAAATATTTAGACTTATATATTCCTTCCTTTTTTTGTTTTGTTTTTTAATCCCCGCTATACTTTATGTAACAAACAAATTATAGCAAATTCTTAATTATATCACAGGGAGGGGGCACATGCCATATCAATTTTTTAAAATTGGATTTTTTTCTGGGATATTTTTTTCATTTTTTCTCTTCCAAATTTTGCGACGGATATCTGTCTTTTTCGCGAAAAAATGTAGGGAAAAAAGAAAGAAAAAACAAGCAGAAAAAGAAAAAGACATTCAAAAAAATGGGAGATGGACTCGCAAAAATAATGCGGAGGAAATTAAAAATGCTATAGAGCTAGCAGTTGCAGGCGTTCCTGACCTTTCTATTTTCAGAAGCCGTCTCGAAAAAATGGGAATTTTGACAATTTTTGTGCCAGAAAACGCAAAATCAAAATGTGTCGTCGACGGAATTTCAGGAATTATTTTCAGAAAAATCGGGACAGAAGAAGAAATTTCAGGCAGCTCAATCGGGTGGCGTTGGAAATGGCTCCGGAAACATGTCGCAAAAGTCGATATTGACGTCACTTCAGAAAAATTTAATCGGGAAATTAATTATTTTTAATAATAAATGGAGGACATAAAAATGCAGAAAAAAACGTGGAAAATAATAGCCCCAATACAGGGATGGAAAGGCGAAAATATTGATGAACACTGGTTTTTCGTTCAGGAAGAAAAAAAATTTTACATTGAAAAATTTAAAAAAATTAAAGCAAGTGATTATATTTTTTCGTTAATTTTAAAAAATTCTGAAAACGAGATGGAAATAATTAATTTTTGTCAGAAAAAATGGAAGAATACCCATATAGGTATATTGTATGACGAACCTTTTTCTTTTGCCTTTGCGCGGGCGGGGATAGAAGTATGTGTGTCTCCTATTTTTTCCGGATTTTTGCTCGCTGAAAAAATGAAAAATGAAAACGTGATTAAAATACATGACCAAGATGGCATTCTATGCACTCGCGGAAATATTTTTGTCACAGAAGAATATTTTTGGAATCGTTTGAAAAGTTTTGACAATCCAGAATATTTGGGGTACCACAAAAAATGGGGACAAAAAAACGGTGCGAATATAGGAGAAATATTTATTTTTTCGAACTTTTTAAATCGAGAAAATTTTTCGAGTTTTACGCAAAAATTTCTCAAAAAATTAAAAATGGGAAAAATCTAGGAGGGGGAAAATAAAATGACTGAATTTGTTGGACTTGTGCAAATCGCAACAAAAATTCTGAATGTACTGGGAATTCTCGTCGCCGCGGGAAATTTCGTCATTGCGGGGGTTTTTATGTGTGTGCGACACGATACGGCCGAGGCAGGCGTAACGCTGTATACGGCGGCGTGTACGGCATTTTACGTCGCCACCGGGAGCACGCTTATTTGGATTTTTTTAAATCAACTTTAAATTTTGATTAAAAAGGAGATGAAAAACATGAGGAAAAACATATATATATGTTTATTTTTATTCTTTTTTCTACTTGTGTCGGGCGCGGCGGCGGCAGAAGAATTTGAAAAATATGAATCTGATATTAAATCGGGATTAAAATTGGATGAAATGGTAAAGAATAATGTGGAACAATTCTGGAAAGACGCGCAAGACCCATACGACTATATGTATTTCGGAGCGACACAAAAAGAAGGCGGCCAAAACGCATGGCGACCTGACCACGCCAATATAGGCAGCCTTTCCGGCGGACAGTGGCCTGTTTTGCGGACTGTTATTTTTGGTGCCGAAAATATACAGGAGTGTATAGATTTTGTGTCCAGTGCGGAATTTGCGGGAATTTTCAAGCATTATCAAATTCAAACCCAAAAAATGATAGAGAGAAGTAACATGACGGGCACAGACGACGCCCTGTCCGGAACTGACGTAGTTATGGCGGGTATGCGGGCCGAAGCCGAAAAATCTTCGAAAGAAGAAATTTCTAGAAAATTTAATAATTTCAAAAAAATGGGAGATGGACTCGCAAAAATAGCGGAGACAGCGGGCGTTTTTTCGGGGAAAGATGGAAAAACCCTCGCGAAAATAGCCCAAAATATAGGGCTTATATTACTTTTTTACTTTGCCGTCGTACGTATACTCTGGTGGGGTACACACAATATGATTTCTGAAATGAAAAATAATTTCGTAAATTCAGAAATGATTCTGGTCCCCATACAAATCGCGCTCAAAGCCGCTATTCTAGGGCTCTTTATCGCGCATTCAGGAGACATTTTAATTTTTTGTGTACAAATAGTCGACAGTATCACGAAAGTGATAACTCAGGCGACGGGGGGGGACTCCGTTTTCGTGCATGCCAGCGCGTTGGTGGACGCGAAAGTGGCCATGCTCCCCAGCGGATGGACGGGGAAATGGTCGAGCATAGTATGTCGTACAGTTTTGCAAATTTGTGTTAGCGCAACATATATTTTTACGCAAATTGCGCTAATTATTATGATAATTCTGGCTGACATCGGCCTCGGACTTCTCGCTATCCTCGCTCCCGTCGTTCTAGCTTTTTCGATTTTGCCCTCGTTCGAGAATACCCCCTCGACCGTTCTGAAGAAAATTTTTGAATTTTTATTTTATATACCAATCGCGAATGTATACTGTCTCATTCTCATAGTCCTATTATATGCCAGTATGGATTCAGGATTATTAACTTTCGTTATAATTGGCGCGGCGTATATTTTGGGGGCGTTTGCGCTTCCTTCCGTTATTTCCAGCCTGATTGGGGCGGCGTCGGACGGCTTTTCGGCAGGTATGACACAAATAGGAAGTCGAATTTCGGGCGGGCTGGTCGCTACGGCTGGAGTGACACGGGGATTTGTGCGGCACGTCGCCGGAAAAAATGCATCGAAAAAAGGTGTAGCGGTATTGCAAAATGTGGCCGACCCCATCGCGCCCACCCAGAAATAAGGAGCGAATAAAAATGCAGAAAGAAAAAACAAAACTCGAAAAAATGATAGAGAAAAAAAATCGGCTCGAAGCCGATATAAAAATTCTAGAAAAAAAAGAAAAAGAAAAAGACAGAAAACGCGAAACCCGAAAGAAAATCTTGACAGGGGGAGTCGCGAGAAGTTTTCTGGGAGAAAATTTTGACCCTCTTGGAAATTTTTTAATTTTGCAAGACGAGAAATTTAAAAAAATGAAACGCGAAAAAAAATATGAGGAATTGAAAAAAATAAAAAAGGAAAATGTCAATGCGCTTCTGAAATGTATCTTTTCAGAAATCCAAAACCAAAAATCACAAAATCAAAATGGAAGGGGAGAATAGCTTCTCCCCCCTCCCACATTCTTTAAAAAGGGATGAGGGCACAAAACCGGGTTGAGCATAGCTCAACCATAAAAAAACAACAACACACATGGGGGTTCCCCCCATCCCCCCCAAAAAACTAGTACCCTTTACGTATTTTTTTTAAAAAGAGGTGGAAAAAAAATGAAAATCAAATGGCGGATTTCGAATAATTTTACGGGCGTTTGCGCGGGCCGAAAAGATTACGCGAAGGCGGCGGCCCACCTGAAATACATCACGCGCGCAAAGGAATGTCTCGAATTCGAGCATATTTCCAGAAATTTTGAAAATTTAAAAATTTTGAGCGACCGATACGAAATTTCCCGAAAATGGACAGAAATATCCTGTGTCGAAACGGGAATTTCGAAAGAAAAAGATTTCGAGAAAATGCGCACACGAAAAGACGCGAAGATTGCCGAAAAATTTAACGTACCGCTACCAAACGACATTTTTGAAAATTGCGACGATGAAGAGCGAAAAAATGTCTGTAGAAAAATCGCATATGCGGTAGCGGGAGATAGCGCGGATTTTTCCTACGCGCTACATCAAGGGAAAAAAGAAGGGCAAACACAAAATCTTCATCTCCATATTATTTTTCGTACGCGAAAAAAAAATGGGAAAAAGCCTGATTTTTCAAAACTCGAAAAAATAGAAGAAATGGAAAAAATGCGGGAAAAAATAGCGGAAGTGTTGCGGGAGCAGGGATACGACGCTACCACGGAAAAACGGAAAGACCGGCCGGACACGAAAAAAATAAATGGGCAAAAATGGGAAATGTGGAGAAAAGGAAAGCTAAGAAACCCTCGAGACGTGCGGGCATGCAAATATTTGGAAGCGCGGCGGAAATATTCCAACGAAAATCAAAAAATAGCATATTTGGCCGCGAGACAATTTTTCGGGGAGGAAGAGGGAAAACTCCCAGAGAAATGGGGAATTGTAGAGCGCGTCGCGAAAAATTCTAGAAAAAAAAGAAAAACTCTGACCATCGTAGATTTGCAAACGGGGAAAAGCTATGCGTTACGCCGCCTTTTGGGCGTGTCGGAAATGGAAATTCGAGAAAAAATACAGAAAAAAATCCAAAAAATGAAAGAAACAGAAATAGAAATGCGCGAAAACGAAGCCGAAAAAGCTATGGAGGAGCGGGAAAAGCGGTACGAAAGAGGAAAATATCGGCAGATAAAGGGGCCGGGGGTATGTGTACGTGCATACGCGAATGGAGAGATAGATATTATGTCAGCTTCAGAAGTGTTCGTTCGAAAAATATATATACATACAGACACCCCCATTTCGGACGATGAATTAAAAATTCTGGCGGAAAAAGCGATAAAAAATCTAAAACGCGAAAAATGGGAAGAAAAAATAAAAATAAACGGGAGAGAAATAACGATAGGAACAGAAAAAGAGCGGAAAAAGGAGAAAAAGCCGGAAAAAGAGAAATATATTCCGGAAATGCAAATTCCATTATAGGGGGAAAATAAAATGACAAATACAGATTATTTGGAATATATTTTCAATTTGCTGAATGCTGATGAATACTCGATTCGTGGATGGGAGGGGCAGACAGACGCGAAAGATATTTTAGGTGGTTACACAGAAATTTTGAAATGGGGGGAAGAAAATCGACAAAATTGTATTATCATTCCTCACTCTTCCATTTTTCGTTATTTTTATGCATATTTTGCCACAAAAAAAGATTTTCAAAATATGCAGGAACAAACCCTGGGCGGGTATCATCCCACCTTGTATGGGGTATATGCCTCGCCTGACACTCATTTTTCACCACTTTTTGTCCAGAAAATTGCAAATCCCGAAGGAGAGGGGGAATATTCGCCCGCGGGAGATTATTATTTTAGCGTTATGAGGTGTGGCAGGGAGCCTGGGAATGAGGAAAAGGCATATTTGGCCGCGCGGCACGACATTTCTTCGAATTTTGGCGTTCCTCCAGCGTTATTTTCGCTCAAAAACGATGAAGAATGGGGATTTTTCCTTCCCGGCTCGCAGGTTTTTTCAGACTTTTTTTTAGGGGAAGGAAAATCTAAAAAAATAGAAAAATATTATGCGGCCAAAAAGGAAGAAGGAAATATATGTATGCACTGCCACGCCATATATCAAGATTTTTGTTGCACATTTCCTCCGGATACGCGGGGATTTTTCGAAAAATCTGAAGTGGAGAAAGGGGAAGAAAAGTCAGGCGTTGCAACGGTTTCCGACCTTTCAGACGACATAGAAAAAATAATAGAAAGTATCTATTTTCTATATTTAGAAAATTCACTTCCGCTGGCGCGGGCGGACGAAAAAATTATTAAGATATTGATTTTGGCGGGAAAAACTATTGTAAAAATTAAAGATATATTAATAAAACTTTCGCCAAATATAAAAAAAATGGATATGTCAGCCCAAAAAAACGACGAGTATATCAACTTTAAAATCATCAAGGTGGCGAAAGAAATGGAAAAAGAAGAATTGGAAAAAGAAATACAAAAAATATCGGGGCTGGAAATCCCAGGAGAAAAGGAAGACGAAGACGAAGAAATTGAATTGATTTATTAACCTTTTTTTCACTTTTTCGCAAAAAATGCGAAAAGTGTCCCCAAAGCGCAAGCATACTTGCTTCTTTGGGGTCGTTGGGAGTCGTTGCAATCACTCACTTTTTTGGGGGGTTGGGGTATTTCGATACGGTATTTGCATTTTGGAAGTGTATTTTTTCGGGTTAAGAAAGGAAATTTAGGAGGGGGGAGTTCTTTCCCCCCTTTTTTATTCGTTTAATTTTTTTCTATTATTTTTTCTATTTTTCTAAAAAAAGCTAATGCGGAGAAAATGTAGTCTTCTTGCCATCCGTTTTCCATCGTCATATATTGTTGCATTAGAAACCCAAAGAAATGGAAGTGGAACAATTCTGGGAGCCGACCCTTTAATTGTCTTTCTTTCCGCTGGCGCGGCGCGGCGGCGGCGGTGTGGTGCCTCTATACATATTTAAGGGGGATTATTTCCCCTTATTTTTTGAGTAGAGTTCTGAAAGTTTTTCTGTAGCTAAATTTATGTGTTGTGGGGATAAATGTGCATAAATTTGTGTCATTTTCAGGTCTGTATGGCACATTAATTTTTTGACGGTCAAAATATCAACGCCCTGCATAACAAGCTGACTTGCAAAATCGTGACGCATATCGTGCCATCGAAAATTTTTTATGTTAGCTCTTTTTAAGAGCGTTTCCCAAGGATTTTTTATGTCGCCTAAATGCCCTTCAGGAGTATCGCCGGGGAAAATATATCCGTCAGAAGGATTTTTAGACCTCTTTTTCCAGTCCGCCAACGCTTCCAAAGCGACGCTATTCAAAGGAACTGTATGTGTTTTTCCCCCTTTCATAATTTGGGCGGGCAAAAATAGTGTTTTCCTCTCCCAGTCGACATATTCCCATTTCAGGCGCAATAACGTTCCTTTGCGAACACCGGTGTTGAGACTTAAAAGAACTGCACACCGCAAATAGTCTTTTTCTTCTCCGTCCCTTTTTTCGAGGGCAGTTAGAAGGCGTTCTCGTTCGTCTGGTTCCAGGTATCGTATTCGGTGGTTATTATCCGATTCTTTTAGCATTTCCACGTTGCTTTTTAAGGGATTTTGGGAAATATGCCCCTCCCGCATTGCCCAGGAAAACATTCCCTTAAACAGCGCAAGCCGCCGATTGACAGTTTGAGGGGCTAGACTTTTTCCGGTCTTTTCATTTTTGCAGTTTTGTTTCCATTTAGTAACATCATTTGAAGTTATTTCTTCCGCAACGATGGGGTATAATTTCGAGAAACTTCTTAGCATTATTAGCGTTTGCCTTACACTTTTTCGATGAATTTTAAGCCAGGGGACATAAAGATTGACAATTTCTCCTATCGTCAGTCTTTCTCGCATCTTTTTTTCGATTTGTGTGGGGTCTTCCCCGTCGTTCCGTACACTTACTCGAATTTTTTGTGCGAGCTCCCGTGCTTGCGTCACTGTTAGCTCGTTTGTATAGCCCAATCGCCGCTGAACACGTTTGCCGGTATAGGAATTTCTGTAGTCGACGTAAAAGCTTTTTGAACCAGAGGGTTCAATCCTCACGATTAGCCCTGTAGTTTCGGTATCGCTAAGAGAATATCTTTTTTCTTTAGCTTGGCTTTTCAGGATTAAGGTATTGGTTAGTTTTATTTTCAGTTTTAATTCCCCCTTTCAGCTTCCCAGCTTCCATATAGCTTCCAACAAAATAATACAAGCAATAACAAACAAATACAAGGATAACATTAAGGCAACATAACCACCTACTATTTGCAAGGCTTACGGAGTTTGGAGCCAGTATTCATGCATACTTACAGAATACGTCGAAAGCACTCGTAATGCGCAGGTCGGCGGTTCGAGTCCGCCCGCCGGCTCCAGCTTAATAAATGAAAAGCGAGAGGCTTTGTGTTTTTCTTTCTGAAAGGAAAAGCGCAAGGCCTCTTTTATTATTCCATTTGAAAAATGATGAATTCTGCATAATATGCGAAGGCACGATATAATTGCAGAGAATGCGCTAGTAAAGGAGATTGTGAATGGTTTTGAAACAGATATTATTTATTCGCCACGGACAAACTGATTGGAATAATGAAATGCGGTATCAAGGGCAAAGTGATGTCCCTCTTAACGCAGAAGGATTGGAACAAGCCGATCGTCTCTCTCTTCGTTTATGCTCGTGTTTTCAAGCTGACCTTATAATAACAAGCCCTCTGTGTCGTGCTCATAGAACAGCGGAAATTATTGCGATGCGGCAGAAAAAAGACCAAATTCTTGTACGTGAGGATTTAAAGGAAATTGGTTTTGGGAAATGGGAAGGTCTTACTGTCTCCGAGGTAAAAAAACGTTTTCCCGATGAACATGATCAATGGAGAAAAGATCCTTCTACAGTGATTCCTGGGGATGGTGAATCTTTTGAGGCCGTTCGTTTAAGGGTAGCGAGTGTCCTTGAAGAAATCTTACAAAGAGATGAAGAACAAATAATGGTTGTTGCCCATGGGGGAGCAATTCGCACGGCTCTTGTTGATTTGTTAAAAGTGAATTCCTCATTAGTATGGCACATGCGCCTTGATAATTGTTCGATCTCTTCGGTGCATGTTTTTCAAAGTACGATAATGCTGGCATTTTTAAATGATGCGACTCATCTTTACGTACCTAAAGAATTTATTCGTTATATACCTCTTTCTTCTTAGACAATCGTAAGCCAAACTGATAGAATTTTCATAGTTTTGTTTGCGCTATAAGGGGGGATAGGGTTGAGTGTAGATTATGAAAAGAAGCAGGACGAAGTACGACTTTCTCCAGAAAGGGAAAAAGAACTCTGGGCTTCCTGCCGCACAGACGATTGTGCCCGTGAAGAATTGATAGTATCTTATAGACCCCTCGTTTTTTGGCTTGCTCAAAAATTTCATGTTTCTCCGTCTATCTATCCAGATTTAGTCCAGGAGGGTATGGTTGCCCTTATTAAGGCAGTTGATAAATTCGAACCTGAGCGTCAACTTAAATTTACGACATATGCTTTTTACCGTATTAAGGGGCAAATGGTTAATTATTTACAACGTAGCGAGGCTAAGGCTCCCCTTCCTGTCGACGATGAGGAAATGTGTATATCAGACGATTTCTCTTGTGATTCATACGATTTATTTCTTACGTTGTCTCAAGAAATAGAAAAGCTTCCTAATCGGGAAGCAGAAGTGGTTTCGGAGATGTTTTTCAAGGGGCATGAGGCAAAAGAAGTAGCAAAAGATCAAGGGATTGATGTAAGTCATGTATATAGGCTTAAACGCAGCGCTATAGCTCGTCTTAAGAGTTGGATTTTTCCTGATCATACCACTAAAAAAGCGTAATAGGTGATAACTATTAGAGAAGGTATGTAGAAAGAAAAGGTACCCTTCCAGGAGTGATCTGTTGTGGAAAAGCGTATTAGCCGAGTTATGCGATGGCTTGAGAGATGTATGTATGCCACAAAAAGCAAATCGTGGCATAATGCCTTGACGGAAATGGAATGCGCCAGAGCTGAGTTGGAAGAAGCTAGGAAAGAGCTTTGGCAACTAGCTGAAACACAAGGTCAAGAGCAAAAGAACAAGGGGATAGTGGTGTTAAGTCGTGTTGCCACTCTTACTGTTCTTTTCCTCTGTGTTTTGTCTGTTCCTTTGTCTGTTTCTCAAAGTAATGATTCCCAAAAGTATGTAGCAAAAAAAGAGTTTTCCTTAGAATGGGTTACTTCAGATGAACGGGCGGTATTAGCTGGTTTACGTAAAAGCCTGAGCGAAAGTAATATTGAAGCGTTACGTAACAGAGAGGAAGGATATAAAAATGAACGAGATTCTCTACCTATATCTTCAGTTGCGATGACGACAGACGTAAAACAAGCTAAGGAAATGCCAATAGAAAAAAAAGAACTCCAGAACAAAAAGAGTGTGGCAAAAGAAGATCAACAAGTTGGTAATGCAAACGAAACTCTAGAACGACTTTTAACGTTGCTCCAAATAGGGCAAAGTGCATTACGTGAACAAGGACCTGCTATAATTATAAATCGGCAGTAAAAAACTTCACCTTCCTGGAAGGAGAGATTACGTGTGAAACGGCCAGTACTTATTTCAATAATATGTTTCCTTTTTATGTTTTTTATGATTCAGGGAGGTTGGGCACAAGATCTCCAGGTAGTTTCTAGAAATGTTAAAGGAAATGAACATGTAGTATCAGAACATATTCTTTCGACCGTAGGAACCAAGATTGGAGAGACTTTGAATCGAGAGCAACTTCAAAAAGATGTGGAAGCCATTTATGAATTAGGATTCTTTTCTTTTGTGGATGTTGAACTTACACCTGAAGCAGGTGGTGTTGCTGTTACATATGTAGTGAAAGAAAATCCAGTTATAGAAAAGATTGAGATTTCTGGAAATACCATCTATAGCGATGAAGATTTGATGAAACTGGTTTTTACAACCCCGGGAACTGTCTTCAATCGTGTCTTTTTTAGGCATGATCTAGAAAGAATTCAGGAAAAGTATCAAAAAGATGGCTACGTAATGATGAGAGTTGCTGATGTCCAGGTAGAAAATGGTATTATAAACGTTCAGATTATGGAACCTATCGTTGGGGATATTATTATTCAGGGAAATACGAAGACGAAACGTTATGTAATTGAACGCCAAATAAAGGTTAAAAAGGGAGATCTTTTTAACGCTACAGTACTTCGCCATTCAATTAATAAGTTACAGCAACTTGGATATTTTGAAGATGTAAATGTCGGATTTGAACCGGGAGACACACCTCTCGCTACTAATATAGTTGTGACGGTTGAAGAAAAAAAGACGGCTTCAGTAGGGCTTTCCATTAGTCATGGTACAGAAAGTGGATGGTCCGGGGGACTCTCTTACGGAGATATAAACTGGAAGGGTAGAGGGCATAAGGCCGAGATTGGTTTTGAAACAGGTGACAACGAACAGTATTGGTTGACATACATAGAGCCGTATATGGATGAAACGCACTATTCGTGGAAAGTTGGCGCTTATAAGCGAGTTTGGGAAGAGCGCGGTTACTATCGCAGTGGAGATAAACGTCTTGAATACGATGAGGAGCGAGTGGGATTTTATTTCGGTGCCGGTAAAAAATTTACCCACGATCCTCGTTTGAGTTGGTTCCTAACTCTTGATTGGCATGATGTAGATGTTTATAACATTAAAAAAACTTCTTTAGGTACACAGGAAGATATTGATGATTTGACAAAGGGTACAACCTTTGCCGCTATTGGAACATTGACAAGAAGCACCCTTGATGAATACTTGAGCTATCCCAAAGGTGATGTTATAGACTTAAACGTTGAACATGCCTTGGATTTCTTGGGAGCTGACTGGACCTATACTAAATACTGGTTGCAAGGACGATATTATGTTCCTCTTTTAGGACTTAACGATTTCTTGGATATGAATTTGGGGAAAGAAGATAATCCTCCAATTTTGGCAGCTCGTATAAAAGCTGGTTTTTCCTCTGGAACCCTCCCATCTGCTGAACGTTTCTCCATTGGAGGATCTAACTCTTTGCGTGGATATGATGGTGGAGAGTTTGAAGGAGACGAAATGTTTTTAGCAAATGTGGAGGCACGACTTCCCATAGAAAATGCTTTTGGCTTTGTCCTCTTTTACGATGCAGGAAACGCTTGGAGAGATGATAAAAACTTCAGTCTTTCTGATCTTCACGATTCCTGGGGGGTCGGTGTAAGAGTAAAAACCCCTATAGGTAATCTGCGACTTGATTATGCTAAGGGAGACGAGGAAAATAAGACTCACTTTGGGTTCGGTGAACTTTTCTAAAGAAAAAAGGGTTGTAGCCGCTCTCTTTTTGGCTGCAACCCTGCTTTTTATTTCTTTCCCCTTGTACGGGGCTGTTCGTATTGAGGGAATGCCGAAATGGATGGCTGAAAGTGCTGAAAAAAGCCTCAATGCGGTTTGGAATGAAATGGATAGAACCATACCGCTTGCTGAGCGTTTTTCTATGTTGGTTCTTGTTGGGAATAGGTTGCTTTCAGGATATACTATTGAAACGCCTCACTATTCTGATGGTGATGTAATTGTTAGGGCTCTGGCGGAGGATTTTCCCCAGTGGCGTATCGAATTGAACAATCCCTCTCTTCCTTTTCCAGCCAATACGTGGTTTAAAGATGATACGAGACAGTTCCCTGATCTTGTTCATATATGTTTGGAGAATGTACCTGTTAGAGCATTAGCGTGGGCAGATATGGCTTTGAGGCGGGAAATAGAGGCGATAACGAAAGAACATGTTCCTGGCTGGGATATTTCAATTCTTGTCGAATTGGCAGAAGGTGCGAACTCTCCAGTTTTAAGAATTTCCTTTGTTCCTGAACAACCTTTAGTTCTGGCCGTTACTCCTTCAGTTCAGTCAGGGTCGTTGCCTGTTGCTTTTCAAACAGATTTGAAAGATAATTTGCAGTCGGGACTTTTTCCTGTTATTGGATTACCTGTAAATTGGGTTGATTACCACAAGAGAGATATTGAGATATTGGCAGAGCAATCTCTTGCTGATAGAAATATCATCGAAAATTCTAAAGCAAAAGTGGACGTTTCGTTTCGACCGTCTCAAATTTCTCGTGCTGATGCGCGAGTAGAAAGCTCTCGATATACGATTCAGGCATGGGCTGCTGCTTACGGAGGAACGGACGATAGGTATCCGGAATTGGGGCTTCATGTCGGACGTAAAGCTTTACCTATGAGCGGATGGAATGTGGAACTTTACGGTGAATGGATACTTTCAACTAACGATTTTGATCTTGAAAGTCGTTGGGGAGCCCGATGGAAGATTCATTCCCGCATATTGCTAGGAGCCGAAATTGCTTATCCAGGAGAAGAACTATGGTGGCGATTTTGGTTTACTGGTCACGTTAAACAGCCCTATGTATGGTGGCGGTATAGTGAAAATAGTAAAAGCAACATGGGTATAGGCTATCGTATAAATGAGTTCTTATCCATTGAATTGCATTATGATGAGCGCGATGATGATCAATGGAGTATCCGCGCGGTCGGAAATTTGTAGGGGGGCAGTTGATATGAAAAATAAATCTGACGTAAATATGACCTTAGGTCAGATTGCCAAATATATAGGAGGGAAGATCGTAGGGGACAAAGAAATGGTTGTACATAAACTTGTCTCTCCAGAAAAGAGTGAAAAGGGTACTCTCTCAGTAATCTGGGATGAAAAAGAACTGGAGTTACTTTCTTCTGATGCTTTGCTTGTTGCAGCGCAATCTTTTTTTAACGAATCTCGCCAAGGTATTATTGTTGAAAAACCGAGAGAAGCCTTTGCTAATCTTTTACATTTATTTGATAAAAAAACCAGTTTCTCATACGGTATTCATCCTGCAGCTGTTGTATCTGAAACGGCATGTATCTCTGCCGCTGCGTATGTCGGTCCTCTTTGTGTTATAGGTGATGATGTTGTAATAGGAGAAAATGTTATTCTTGAAGGGCAGATTTTTATAGGAGAGCGCAGCGTTGTAGAAGCAGGAACACATATTGAACCCCAGGTAGTTTTGTATTCAGATGTGAAGGTGGGGAAAAATGTATTGATTCATAGCGGAGCTGTAATTGGTTGCGATGGTTTTGGTATTATCCCATCATTTCATCCGGAAGCGCGTCCTCAGAAAATACCACAGATTGGTGGCGTTTCCATTAAAGATGATGTCGAAATTGGAGCCTGCACCACTATAGATCGAGGGACTCTCAACGATACCGTTATTGGATCGGGCACAAAGATAGATGATCATGTTCATATAGCTCACAATGCTCAGATAGGAGAAAATTGTATTATAGTCGCCATGTCTGGTATTGCAGGAAGTGCAGAAATAGGGGAAGGCGTTATAATGGCTGCCCGAAGTGGAGTGAAGGATCACGTAAAAGTTGGCTCAAGAGCACAAATAGCGGCTTTTGGCGGGGCAATAAAAGACGTTCCGTCAGGAATAATAGTCTCAGGTTTTCCTGCGCGGGATCACAAAGAGCATTTTAGAGCACAAGCTCTCTACCTTCGTTTACCAGAGCTCTTTGCGCGCCTTAAGGCTCTGGAGAAAAAATTGTCAGGTAGCGGGGAAGAGAAATGAGTTTTTTATGTACGGTAAAAAATCCTGTACGTTTTGAAGGTGTTGGTCTCCATTCAGGGAAGCCATGTAGTGTTGAAATCAACCCCTTATATGTGTCGAGAGGTATTGTTTTTGAAATAGAAAATCGTTCTTATAGTCTTGACGAAGCGGAGCTTCGAGGTAGCGGGCGCGGCACGGAGCTTGTTTTTTCAGATGGAGCCATAGTAAGAACAGTTGAACATCTTATGGCTGCTCTTTATACTCGCAACATAGGGCAAGCAGTAATAAGAATCAGCGGTCCTGAAATGCCAGTTTTAGATGGTAGTTCTCTTGCTTTTTCTAAGAAATTGAAAGAAGTAGGAGTTGTAGAGACAGATTGCGAAACAGTGCCCTTTTGTCCTTGGGTACCTATAGTTGAGACAGACAATAGCAAGAAAAAAATTCTTTGCGCTTTTCCAAGTGACTCACTTTCTATAACGTATGCCATTGAGTATGAAAATCCCGTTATAGGAACAGAAATCTATGACTTTAGAGTCACTTCTGAAGGCTTTTTGGAAGAGATTGCTCCTTGTAGAACCTTTGCCTTGGAAGAAGAAATGGATGCCCTGCGTGAAAGAGGGCTTGCCAGGGGCGGAAATCTTGAAAACGCTATTTTAGTAACACCTCATGAAGCTTTAAATCAAAAGGGATTATATTTTTCAAATGAATTTGTTCGACATAAAATATTGGATATTATCGGAGATTTGGCCTTGTTAGGTCGACCTCTCCATGCCCATATAGTAGCCATCCGTACTGGTCATGACATGCACCTTCGTCTTGTACGGCGGTTAAAAAGAATGTTAAACCGGAATGAATGAAGGAGGATATATAATGATTGACATTGATAGAATAATGAAGGCTCTTCCTCACCGTTATCCCTTTCTATTGGTTGATCGCATCGTATCTGTAGAAGAAAATCGAGTTGTTGGTTTGAAAAATGTTACAATCAACGAACCTTTTTTTCAGGGACATTTCCCAGGAGAACCAGTTATGCCTGGAGTGCTGATTCTGGAAGCCATGGGACAAGTAGCAGCAATGATGATTGTTTGTCGTCCCAATATGGAAAATAAGATTACATATTTGACAGGAGTTGACAAGGCCCGCTTCCGTCGCCCCGTTCGACCGGGAGATCAGTTGATTACTACAGCTGAGATAACGAAAATACGAGGCCATGTAGGCAAAGTAAAAGCTAAGAGCGAAGTTGATGGAGAAATTGCTGCGGAAGCCGAGTACAGTTTCATTTTGGCAGAACAACTCCCAAAAGAAAAGACGGAGGTAAACGACTAATCATGGGCGCGACCATTCACCCTACCGCAATAGTATCACCGAAAGCCGAAATTGAAGATAATGTTGTCATAGGTCCCTACTGTATTGTGGAAGACAAAGTCCATATCGGTGAGGGAACTGTGTTGGAAGCGTTTATTCATCTTCTTGATTTTACAGAACTCGGCAGCACATGTCATATCTATGAAAATACAGTTCTTGGCAGAGAACCTCAAGACAGAGATTTTGGTGGTGAAGAGAGCTGGGTTCGCATTGGCAATAATGTTGTTATTAGAGAGAACGTAACTATTCATCGCTCAAGTGGTGAAGGAACGACAACAGAAGTAGGAAATGATTGCTTCATCATGGAAGGAGTCCATCTTGGGCACAACGTGCATATTGGCAACCGAGTAACAATAGCTAATAAAGCAGGTTTTGCCGGATATGTTACGGTGGGTGATGGTACTGTTGTCGGCGGTCTCGCAGGTTTCCATCAATTTGTTCGTATTGGACGTTTCTGTATGATTGGTGGTTTATCAAAGATAGTTAAAGATGTTCCTCCTTTCTTGCTTGTAGATGGTCATCCAGCGCGTGTGCATGGTATAAATCGAGTCGGATTAAAACGGGCAGGCTTTTCTTCTGGAGAGAGACAGGAAATAAAGGAGCTCTATCGACATCTTTACCATGCTGGACTCCCTTTCAGAACGGCAGCTCAAAGTATGCCTGTAGAAGGAAGCCTCGCCGCTGCAGAAATTTCTGCTTTTGTGGCTCAGTCCAAGCGAGGAGTAACGCCATGGCCGCATGTAATTAAGGGAGATGCAGATGATTAAACTTCTTGTTCTCGACGTAGATGGAACGCTCACTGATGGCGGCGTATATCTAGATGGTCGTGGAAATGAATTTAAGCGTTTTGATATTCATGATGGCATGGGAATCGCCCGTCTTCGTAAAAGTGGGGTTGATGTCGCGATTATTAGTGGGCGTTATTCTGCTGCCACTGAGGGGCGAGCTAAAGAGTTGGGAATTTCATTGCTTCATAACGGAGTAAAAAATAAATACGAAGCCTTACAGAAGTTGGCTTCTGATCTTTCTATCTTGCCTTCGGAAATAGCTTATGCTGGAGACGATATTAATGACGTAGAATGCTTGCAGTGGGTGACATTTAGTTTTGCCGTAGCTAATGCTGTGAATGAAGCAAAAATAGCGGCAAAAAATGTAACATCTGCGTGTGGAGGACATGGAGCCATCAGAGAGGTGGCTGAATATATACTTGCGCATAATAGAGAATGTGTAACGGGACGTGGATGCAGTGAAAAATAGAGGAATACTTGACCGATTTATTTTACGGGAAATGGCCGGGTCTTTCTTTTTTGGTGTAATGGCCTTCACCATGGTTTTTGTCGCGGGGGATCTCCTGTTTCAGATAGCCAGTCTGATTATAGAAAAAGGGATCTCTCTTGGTGTTGTGCTACGGCTTTTTGTTTATCGTTTACCTGAAGTTGTCATATTGACTTTGCCTATGGCTTGTTTGCTTTCTGCACTTCTTACCTTTGGAAAACTTTCAGCCAACAGTGAAATTGTTGCGTTAAAATCGTCAGGCATTTCTTTTCAGCGAATCTTACGTCCTGTAATTATTGGGGCCATTTTCGTTGGCATAGTGGCTCTTATATTAAATGAAACAGTAGTCCCTTTTTCTAATCGTGCTGCCGAAAATCTTATGCGGTACGAAGTAATGCGGGAAAAGCCATCTATTCTCAAAGAGCAGGTTTTTCTTCGTGATGAGAGCAACGGGCAGCTCAACAGAGTTATTTATATAGAAAAATTACAACCTCGAAAAGGTACTATGAACAATGTGTTACTGCAGGAATTCGAGGGCGGAAAGATAAAACGTATTACTGTAGGTAAAACTGGTTTATGGAAAGATGGAAAATGGTGGATCAATGACGGAGAGGTTTTTCAGGTAGCAGAGAATGGAAAAGTGGAACTCCTTTTTCGCTTTGATCGTCAGCAATTTGATTTAAACCTCTCTCCACAGCAAGTTGAACAGGCATCCCGTAAACCCAGCGAAATGAGCGCTATTGAATTGTTGACTCAAATACGGTTACTTCAGGCGCAAGGTGGAAACAAGGCTCCCTTATGGGTTCTTTTTCATTTGCGTTTGGCAGTGCCGTGGGCGAGTGTTGTCCTTGCTATCTTGGGCGCAAGTCTTGGCGTTCGTTCGCATAGAACGGGTTCAGGAGTCGGTTTTGGTCTCAGTGTAATGATTGTTTTTGTTTATTACGTCGTGATGTCTCTCTGTAAAGCTTTTGGAGAAACAGAGCACATGCCGCCTTTTTTGGCTGCCTGGATTCCAAATGTAGTGTTTTTACTTGTAGGCGGATACTTTGCACGAAAGGCGAATGATTAAAATGGGTAAAATAGCTATCATTGCAGGAGAAGGTGTTCTCCCCGAAATTATAAGTCGAAGACTTGCGGAACAGCAAACTTCTCCTTACATCTTTGCCATTGGAGGAACAAGAGAGGCATTGCGTCCTTTCGCTCAGGAAATATGGCCAGTTTTTGACCTCGATCTCAAAGGTCTTTTACATCGTATGCTTGCATATCAAATAGATACACTTATTTTGGCGGGACAAGTTTCTAAAAAACTTATGTATCAAAGAGAGAATCTTGATCAGTTACTTAAGCAGACACTTGATGCTGAAGATAACAATGATCACGCTCTTCTCGGACGGATAGTTGAAACCATAGAAAAAATGGGAATACATGTAGTTGGTTACAGAGATATTCTTTTTGATCTTCTTACCCCAAGAGGGCAGATTTCTCAGCGAGGACTGACAGAGGATGAGTCGAAAGATATAGCATATGGCTGTTCAATCCTTTCTCAGATTCTTCCTCTCTCTTTTGGGCAAAGCATTGTTGTTCACGATGGTGCCGTAGTTGCGGTAGAAGCTATGGAGGGAACGGATGCCATGATTCAGCGGGCTGGCGATCTCGTTCATGGTGGATCGGTTATAAAAATGATGCGAATCGATCAGGATGAGCGATTTGACATCCCTGTTGTTGGACCCCATACCCTTCAAGTGATGGCAAAGGCAGGACAGACAAGTTTAGCTCTTGAAGTAGAACGTACTCTTCTGCTTGAAAAGGAGCATTTTCTTGATCTTGCCGCCAACTTGGATATTGCCGTTGTAGGGGTAGACTCGTGTCTATCTTCATAAGTTGTGGCGAACCTTCTGGAGACTATTACGCTGGATTGATTATAAAGGCTCTTCGAGAATCTACAGAAGAGCCTATTGTAGGTATGCTAGGCAAAGAAGGAATAAAAGCGACAGGAACTGCTCTGTGGTCTATTGATCAATTAAGTCTTATGGGAAGTTCTGATATTGTTGCTGCTATTCCTCGTTTATGGCGTTTAAAAAACACTATAGCGAGTTATATTGTTAGAGAACAACCTCGAAGAGTTATTGTCATCGACAGTCCTGATTTTCACCTTCCTCTTGTTCGTACCCTTCGGAAAAAAGGTTTTAGAAATCCCGTTATTTATGTTGCTCCTCCCACAGTGTGGGCGTGGAGAAAGAAGCGGGTTAAAGCGTTACGCCGATATTGTACATTTATGTTGCCACTATTAGGTTTTGAGCACAGGTATTTACGTGACCACAATGTTCCCTCTGTTTGGGTGGGACACCCTTTTCTTGATTTGAAAAATTTTTCTTTTACAGATCCTTCTAGCAATATAATTGCCCTTTTGCCTGGCAGTCGAAAGAGCGAAGTAGAACGATTATTGCCGGTGCTCAAAGAATGCGCTTCCCAATTTCATGAAATGGGCTATCAGCCAGTTTTTTCCATCGCTCCAGGTCTTTCTTCTAAGATTAAGAAGAAGATGAAAGAGGAGTTACATGAGTGGCAATTTTTCGAGGGTAATGGCAAAGAGTTAATGAAGCAGAGCTGCATTGTAATAGGAGCAAGCGGCACTGTTGCATTGGAGGCCATGATGGTAAATCGTTTTATGATTGTCATATATAAAGGGTCTTGGCTATCATGGCGTATTTATAAAAATTTTGTTAAGACCCCTTGGGTCTCTTTACCCAATATTATGGCTCAAGAAAAGATATATCCTGAACTTTTACAGGAAGATGCTTCTTGTAAGAATATAATGAAAGAAGCTACAAATTATTTACAGGACAGAAAAGTGCAACAAGAAAAACATGAAGCTCTAAAAAGAGCCAGAGACGATATGGGAAAACCAGGAGCTCTTGCTCTTTGGCAAAAGGTTATTTTAGAGGGGGAACGGCAGTGATATCCGTCACCTTGTTGGTTAATGGGCCAGGAGAGCTTTGGGGTTGGTGCAGACCGTTAGCTCAAGAATTGAAACGTCAGAAAAAACATGTGACAATTTGGCTTCTTCCTTGCCAATTCGCAAGTGGGCGGGAAGCAGAGGCTGCTGTGACTATCGGTGCAGATGAAGTCAAAGGTCCCTATTCAGCGACTGAAACATTGAGAGCTTTGAAGAATCATCAAACTGATGTTGTTCTTCAAATGGGAGGGGATCTTCTCTTTGGTCATCACATTGCTCGAAAGCGAGATGTCCCTCTTTTTTGTTATACATACGGACAGAAAAAGGGGTTGCATCACTGTAACGCAGTTTTTACAGCCTATGAAGCTATGGCACGACAGATATCATCAGAAACTATTATTGTTGGCGATCTTGTGAAGGAAGGGGTTTTTATGGACGAAGGGCCCTCCCCATGGCAAGATGAAGATGGTGTAAAATTAGTTTTTTTCCCTGGAAGTCGTCCGGCAATACGGAATAAAGCGTTGCCTTTTTTGTCAGAAGTAACGTATTTGTTGAGAGAAAAAATAGAAACATTGCAAGTAACAACGTTGTTATCCCCATTCTCAAAGATAGAAGAACAAAAAATGTGGGAAGATGAAGGGATGAATCCTTCTATTACGGGAACAGGAATAGTTTTGAAAGAGGCGGATATTGCTTTAACGCAGCCTGGAACTAATACTTTAGAACTAATGCATATGTCTGTTCCAACTCTTGTGGCAGTTCCTTTTGCCTTTTTAAGGGAAATTCCATTAAGTGGAATAAAAAGTTTTATCACGTCGTTACCAACGATAGGCCCTGCAATAAAGGAAAAGATACTACGAAGTAAAGCTGCTCACAGAACGACATATTTGGCGTGGCCAAACCGTTTGGTAAAAAAACAGATAATGAGAGAAAGTGTAGGAGAATTACATCCTTCGGATGTTGCCAACGAACTATATGATTTATGGCAGAATAGAGAGGCTTTCGAAGTTCAAAAGACACAACTTTTAAAGTTATCGCAACAATCTCGAGACATGCCTTCGAAAAGTATAAGCGCCATGATTGAAAGGCTGTGTGTGCATGAATAAAAAACATATCTACCTTCGACTTTTACAATATACACGTCCCTACTTGCCTCGGCTCTTTGCAGCTCTCGGCTGTATGGTATTGGCGTCTGCCTTTACCGTAATTCCGCCGTGGCTTTTAAAGAATGTTGTTGATGATGTGCTGATCGCCAAAAAGATGGATGTCCTTAATGTCCTCGCAATAGGCCTTGTTGCCATCTTTGTTGGAAAGGGTGCTGCTTCCTATGGGCATCAATATCTTATGAACTGGGTAGGACAGCACGTCGTAATGGATCTTCGTGTTCGTCTTTATGATCATATGCAACGAATGTCTCTCCGTTATATTTATGGGAAACGCGTGGGAGAACTTATGTCGCGTATTACGAACGATGTGACTGTTTTACAGAATATGGTGACATCTGTTGTTGTGGATCTTGTTGTTCAGGGAATAACATTTTTGGGAATGCTCGGATTCCTTATATATATAAATTGGCGTCTCACGCTTATGACCTTTGCCATTCTACCTTTAACATTTTTGATTCTTGATCATGCATCGAAAAAACTTCGTATCGTAGGGCACACCATCCAAGAAGAGCTTGCAAGGTTATCTGCCATTGTCCAAGAGGCGTTGTCAGCTATTCGCATCGTTCGCTCATTTGTGACAGAGGATATGGAGAATGAACGCTTTAAGGGACAAAATATGTCTAACTTCAAAGCATTAATGCATGGAGTACAGGTACAATCTGCTCTTTCAGGCATTATAGAGGTTATTCTTATTGCTGCGTTGGCATTTATCCTCTGGGTTGGAGGAAGAGATGTCATACATGGAGTCTTGACGCCCGGAGAACTTATTGCCTTTTTAGGATATCTTGGATTTCTCGTGCAACCTATACGTGTCTTTACCCGTGTAATAAGCAGTATGCAGCTTGGATTGGCTGCTGGAGAGCGAATCTTTTCCATACTCGATACGCCGTGTGAAATTCACTCACCAGAAAACCCTATTCCACTTGGTGTTATTCAGGGTTCTATACAGATGGACGATGTCTGGTTTGCTTATACAGATGAACAGTGGGTTCTGAAAGGTATCTTTATGGAAGCAAAACCTGGAGAAAGAGTTGCCATTGTTGGTTCTACCGGCGGAGGAAAATCTACATTGATGGACCTTATCCCTCGTTTTTATGATCCTTCCAGGGGAACAGTACGTATAGATGGACATGACGTAAAAACTCTTGATTTGACGGAGCTTCGAAAACAGATAGGCATTGTTCCGCAGGATCCTGTTTTGATGAAAGGAAGCCTGGCTTTTAATATATCCTATGGATGTCCATCGGCTACGCAGGAAGATATTGTAAGAGCAGCTCAGATAGCCGGAATTCATACGTTTATTTCGTCTCTTCCTAAGGGATATGAAACAGAGATAGGGGAACGAGGAATAACGTTGAGCGGAGGTCAGCGACAGCGAGTAGCTATAGCCAGAGCGATCATTCGTAACCCCAGAATCCTCATTTTGGATGAGGCAACTTCATCTCTAGATGTTGCAGTAGAGAGTCAGATTCAGGAAGCTATGGAAAAGGCAATGGAAGGCCGGACTTCTTTTGTTATTGCTCATAGACTTTCCACTATTCGGAGTGCTGACAGAATTCTTGTTTTAGATAAAGGTTGCATTGCAGAAAGCGGTTCACACGAAGAACTCATTAAAAAGGGAGGAATATACCGCCACCTTTATGAGTTGCAATTTGGTGGAGAAATCAACCATGAAAGTTGTTCGTAGTTATCTCGAATGGGCGAGAGGAGAGCGCAAAGTAAGTCCATGGTCTTTGCTCGTCCCTTTAACGTGCGTATCTCACAGTTTTATACGTTCTCGGAATTTTTCTTTCGATCACGGTCTTATGGCGAGTTACGAACCCTCTATTCCAGTTATTAGTGTTGGAAATATTACACTTGGTGGAACAAATAAAACGCCATTCGTGGAAATGCTTTCTCGTCATTTTTACGATACGGGAATTAATGTTGGTATTGTAAGCCGGGGCTATGGGGGACAGACGAACGAACCTGTGGTTATTCAGGGAACATCTTTCGATAGAAATATAGTGGGAGATGAACCCCTCCTTTTAGCGTCTCGTCTGCCTTATGTACCAGTTGCTGTTTCGAGAGATCGTTTAAAAGATGTTGAGGCTCTGCAAAAATATAATGTAGAGCTTATTGTTGCTGACGATGCATTTCAACACCGGCGGCTAGGGCGAGATGTGGATATTGTGCTTGTTGATGCCTGTTGCCCTTTTGGAAATGGGCGTCTTGTTCCCGCAGGCATTTTAAGGGAACCTCCAAGTGCGCTGAAAAGAGCACATATTGTTGTTATTACAAAAGCAGATCAAGTATCAGAAAAACAACTTAGAGAGGTTCGTCAAAAACTTTTGCGCTACGTTCCCGAAGAGAGGTTATTTACATCAAGGCTAGAATTACGATGCTGGTCATTCTGGAACGGTTCCTGGCAAGATGAGATTGACTTTAATGTGAATAGACTCCCCGTTGTAGCCTTTTCTGCAATAGGAAGTCCTGGAAGTTTTCGGAGAACTCTTGAACAACAGGGGCTTAACGTTCTGAAAGAGATGCGCTTTAAAGACCACCATCGTTTTGATTACCGCGATATGGAACGCCTCATAGCACTTAAAAAAGAATTAGGAGCGTCACACCTTGTTTGTACTGAAAAAGATGTGTATAACTTGCCGGAAAGTTCTCTTGAGGAGCCCTTGCTTGTGCCCATTATTTCTACAGTTATAGACGAGGAAGAGCGTTTTTGGCATCTTTTAAGTGAAAGGCTTCGTCCCCAACTTGTTGTAGCTTCTAACGGATATGGAGAAGATGCAATGGGAGCATTGCTTGCGCAAAAGGTAAGAAAGCGTTTCCCACTTGCTCGTGTTACTTCTTTTCCCATTGTCGGAAAGGGGGAACAGTATTTAAACGCAGGTATTACTGTTGACTCTGTTACCTCCGATTCTCCTTCTGGAGGAGTTATTAAGTATCATATTTCAGATTTAATACGAGACTTGAAATCGGGTCTCGTTCGACATATTTTTTCTCAATTAAAAGCATGGCATAAGTTGCGAGGACAAATACGAACCCCGCTCTGTGTGGGGGATGTATATCTTTTGCTCCACACATTATGGGGGCAAGGGCAATTGCCAGTGCTTGTAGCCACGGCTAAAACGGTATACTTAAGTGGACATTGGCGCCTTGAACGTTTTTTATTAAAACATCGTTGTCGCCGTGTCTGGACTCGAGATGCAGAAACTGCATCAGAGCTTGTTCGCTCTCATGCAGATGCAATTTTTGCAGGGAATCCAATAATGGACCTAACATGTGATAATACTAATGGGACCTTTGAATGGCCTGGTGAAAAAGAAGTTCGGGTATTGCTTTTGCCAGGAAGTAGAAAAAGGGCGTATCACGATATGAAGTTGCTGCTTGATGCGGCCTTGATTCTTTACGATAAGGTTCCATGTGTTTTTGTAGCGGTTATAGCTCCGTCCCTCGACATAAAGCAACTTGTTGCTGCAGCTCCAGGATGGAGTCTCATGGAAAACGAAAGCGGAATAGAGAAGAATGGATTGCGCGTTTTTTTCCATTTTGGAACGTTAGTATCTGCGGCTGCTCGTGCACATATTCTTTTGGGATTGGGAGGAACGGCGAATCAGGTATGTGCTGGTTTAGGAGTTCCCGTTGTTTCTATTTATGAGAAGGGGAAACTTGTACAGAAAAAACTTCTCGGAGAATCAGAAATCCTTGTGTCACCAGATCCTCGGGTGTTGGCCGATACAGCTTTTGACATTCTTTCAAACCCGGAGCGACGTGCGGCCATGTCAGAAGAGGGGAAAAAACGTTTAGGCGGACCTGGCGCTCTGGATAATGTAGTGGAATATGTGGCACGGGAGTATGGTTGGGATCTTCGATGCCATGTGTATAAAAAAATATCCCGAAATATAAAGCAGGGGGATGACGTGTATGGTTCAACCGATACCAGTTCATGATTTTTGTATAGGAGAGAAAAAACTGACAATTATTGCTGGCCCATGCTCTTTAGAGAGTCTGGAGCTTGGCTTGGAAATAGGAGAAAAGGCAAAAGAAATATGTCATCGTTTGGGAATGAATTATATTTTTAAGGCTTCCTACGATAAGGCAAACAGAACGTCTATTCATAGCTATCGAGGTCCTGGCCTTGAAAAAGGGCTTTCGGAACTGGCTGAAATAAAAGAAAAACTTTCAGTGCCGGTCTTGACTGACATCCATGAGTCGTGGCAAGCTGAGCCCGTAGCTGAAGTGGCAGATATTTTACAGATTCCTGCCTTTCTTTGTCGACAGACCGATTTATTAGTAGCTGCAGCTCAGACGCATCGACCTCTTCATGTTAAAAAAGCTCAATTTTTAGCCCCTCACGATATGAAGCAGGTTGTGGAAAAATGCAAAGAGGCCGGAAACGATAAAGTCATTCTTTGTGAGCGTGGAACAACAATGGGGTACAACCAGCTTGTTGTTGATATGCGCTCTCTTGTGCTTATGAGAAATATGGGGTGTCCTGTCGTTTTCGATGCAACTCATAGCGTGCAGATGCCTGGTGGAAAGGGTACATCAAGTGGTGGAGACAGACGATTTGCTTTGCCTCTGGCCAGGGCTGCGGCAGCAATCGGAATTGATGGTTTATTTATAGAGACCCATCCAGACCCATCTTCAGCAAAAAGTGATGGGCCTAATATGGTTCCTTTGAAGAAGTTAGAATATTTCCTTTCTCAGATTGGCGATGTGTGGAATCTTGTAGAGAACGCCATCGGAAAAACAGATATAGATTGGGCAGAGGAGGCGTAAGCATGGTCTGTCTTCCCAGAGAACGAGCTGGAATTGAACTTGATGATGAGCGGCTTCTTTCCATAGGCCGTAATGTCTTAGAGCAAGAGGCGCTAGAACTGTCACGCAAAGCGAATGAATTGGGAATCGAGTTAGTGAAAGCGGCACGAACCATTCATTGCAGCAAAGGGCGTCTTGTCGTTATAGGTATGGGAAAGTCGGGGCTTATTGGCAGGAAAATTGCGGCAACTTTGGCTTCGTTGGGAACCCCGTCTTTTTTCCTTCACGCAGCAGAGGCTTCCCACGGAGATCTTGGAATGGTTTGTAGAGAAGATGTAGGCCTCTTTATAAGTAATAGTGGTAAGACTAAAGAGGTGGTCTCTCTGTTGCCCTTTTTCAGACGTTTGGGGGCCCCAGTGATATCGATAACGGGAGGAACATCATCTCCTCTTGCTAAAAACTCCGACATTGTATTGAACTCTGCTGTAAGTCGAGAAGCTGATCCGTTGAATCTTGCTCCTACAAGTAGTACTACTGTTCAACTTGCTATCGGTGATGCGATAGCGGGAATGGTAACTGAATTACGTGGTTTAGTGGAAGAAGATTTTGCCCTTTTCCATCCAGGTGGATCTTTGGGGCGGAGACTTTTGACCAAAGTGGAAGACGTTATGGGATCGGGACAAAAATTACCTATAGTAAAACAAAATGTTACGGTAAGCGATGCCTTATTCGAAATGACAAGCAAGGGGTACGGGGCAACGGTAATAGTCGATGCTCAGGAACATCTAGTTGGCATATTTACGGATGGAGATCTCCGTCGTCTTATAGAACGTTGTGGTGTTGAATGTTTAGAATCAGATGTTTCAAGCGCTATGACTCAAAATCCAGTAACCATAGAACCAGGGCGTCTTGCAGCTGAAGCTGTTCGCATTATGGAAGAGCGGGAGATTTCAGTAATTGTTATTGTTCGGGATAAAAAACCGCTGGGAATAATTCATCTTCATGAACTACTAAAAGCGGGGGTGGCCTGATCTGAAATACGCAACATACCGGCATCTCGTTTCGGCTGCTTATATGCTGGCCTATCCATGGCTGGCTCATAAATATAAAATGGGGCTTGATGAACGTAAAGCTTTCTATAGTGACGAGAAAAAAGAAATTTTAAGTCATAATCCCCTTTGGGTTCATGCTGTATCGGTAGGCGAAGTGCAGTCAGCTTGGCCTCTTCTTGGTGCTGTGAAAAATGATTCGAAAGATATTCCCGTTGTCTTATCAACTACAACATCTACGGGGAGGGGAATGGCTTTTAAGCTAGCTCCCGGGCTCTTTGAAACACATATCTACTATCCTTGGGATATTCCATGGATTGTTTCTCGTGCCCTTGATATTATGCAACCGCGTGCCTATGCCGTAATAGAGACAGAAATCTGGCCGAATTTGCTCAAAGAGCTTGCGAAGCGTAAGATCCCAGCCTTTCTTGTTAACGGACGTTTTTCTGAGACAACATCATCAAAGGGGAAAAAGCAGTCTGCATTTTGGAGGGACATTTTTTCTTGTTTTACCCGACTAATGGTTCGTGCTCAAAGTGATGCCGATTATTTGCTTTCATTAGGAATAGATATAAAGAAAATTATTGTTACGGGAGATTGCAAAGTTGATGCATTGGCTTTGCGTCAAAAAGCCGTTGATCTCTCGTGGGCTAGAAAAATTATAGGAGAAAAAAAGCCCATATTTTTAGCGGGCAGTACTCATACGGGCGAAGACGAAATAATACTTGAAGCTTTTTCTTTGGTGAAGGCCCGTGTTCCTGAAGCACGACTTATTATTGTGCCACGCCACCCTGAACGGGCAGAAGCAATAAGTTTGTTAGCCCAAAATGTTGCGTCTGTAGAGCGCTTGTCTTCTTTAGAAAAAGAGTGGAGTATCTTAATTGTTGATAAAATAGGAGTCCTTTTTGACCTTTATGGAATTTGCGATAGTGCTTTTATAGGGGGCAGTCTCGTTCCGAAGGGCGGGCAGAATCTTATGGAAGCTGCGATATTTGGTGTCCCTATTTGTCATGGTCCAGATATGGAAGATTTCCCGGAAGCTGCTGGGGCTCTTGGTGAGAAGAAGGTCGCAATTACAGTACATAATGCAAAAGAGATAGCGGAGTGGTGGATAAAAAGTCTTTCCCCTTCCCTTCGAGACGATGTACGGCGAGGAGCTAGACAGTATTTTGAGGGAGTGGGGGGAGCTGCACAAATATCATGGAGAGAAATACGCGAGGTGATGAGATAATGGAAGTTAATGAAAAGCTGCTGAATCAATTTTATGAGAAGTTAGATGAAAGATCGAAAACGGCTTTAGATGAAGCCGTTGAGACTATGGTGGGAGTGAAGAAAAAAGGCGGCAAAATAGTCGTTGCTACCGGAAGTGGCCCCAATATACATGAAGGAGTTACGACTCTCATCGCTGAATTAATGGATAAAGGAATTATTGATGGAGTTACAACAAGCTCTGCTGTTATTGGTCACGAAATGGCTGGCGCTCTTGATAAAGTGAAAATGTGTAATGCATCGGAGTTAGGGTTCGACGAGAAATATATGCCCCGAGGGAATGTTTTTGAGTTTACCCAGCTTACCCCTTATGAAATAGACGTTCTTCGCCAGGAAATGGTTCTTGATGAGCTTTTTCTGAGACGTGGCGAAGAGGTTGATGGTCATATTGTTTTAAAAGCGGCTGGTAATATGGCTTACCCTATGGGATTAAGAAACGAGTCTTTGGCAGCTGAAATTTTGACGGTGTGCAAGGCATACGGCCTTCCCTTCGAACTTGTTGCAGGATGGGGTGCTGATCGCCGTACAATGATTGGTATCGGTGCCGAAAAAGGATTGCCTGTACTTGTAAGCATTCCTCAGATGATAGGAAGTGGCCATATCGGAATGTCTATCGGAGATAGCATTTCTATTTTTGAAAGGTCTAAACGGATAGCTAGTATGCTTGAAAGCGCTGATATTATTATAGAATCGGCAGTAGCATTGACTCAGGAAATTCACGACGGTCCTTTTGAATGCTATACAGGTCACGGCATTTGGTCGTGGTGGAAAGGTCTTCACACATACAGTTTGCGCGATAAGAAGCTTATTCGCATAGATCTTGATGAAAACCTCAGAAAAGCTCAGGATCTGCAAAAGCAGAGCGCCATGATTCAGGAAGCCATCGATAAAGGATTGCCGAAGACCAAAATTTCTAAAATACCTTTCCGCATGGAGATGTCTGCCTTTGCCAGACATGAAGGAAGTATTCCTATAATTGGAGATATTGGTCAGGTCTGGCCCCTTATGGCTTGGCGAGTTGCGAATGAACTCAATATAAATCTTGATTTTATGAGTTATTCCCAAGAAACAGAAGATGGTAAGGCAATGAGAGAATGGATTGTCAAGGAAATAAAATTCCTTGACCGAGAAAAATTACTTCAAAAAGCGAAGGAGTATCGTATTTAGCTATGAATATACTTGGCGTAATTCCTGCACGTTATGGATCAACTCGACTTCCGGGGAAACCTCTTGCTGATATTTGCGGCAAACCACTTATACAGCATGTCTATGAAAAAGCACAGTGCTCTTCCTTTTTAGGAGCTGTTATTGTGGCAACAGACGATGAAAGGATTATAGAAGCAGTGCAAGCCTTTAACGGCAATGCAGTCCTTACGTCAAAAGAGCATCCCAACGGTACATGCAGAGTGGCGGAAGTTGCTGAAAACATGAATGTGGATTACGTCATTAACATTCAGGGTGATGAGCCTCTTCTCGATCCTCGTATGATCGATGAAGTGGCCCTAGCCCTTACTGAAAACGAAGATATAGTCTCAGCGACTCTTTGTGCGCCTCTTTGTGATGAGGCTGATTTAAGTAACCCTAACGTTGTTAAAGTCGTAAGGGATTGTCGTGGTTTTGCGCTTTATTTCAGCCGTTCACCAATCCCTTATTTTAGGGTGAAGACATCTCTTCCCGTATACGAACATATAGGGATATACGGATACCGTAAAGACTTTTTGATGAAGTATGTGAAATTAGAAGCTACGCCTCTCTCTACGGCAGAATCTTTAGAGCAGTTGAAAATACTTGAACACGGGTATTCGATGAAAGTGGTGGAGACTGCTGTATCCCATCGCGGACCAAGTGTAGATACTCTTGAAGATCTTAATGCCGTGCGTCGTATTTTAGGCTGATCGGAATCATTAAGGAGAACAAACATGCATCGACAACCTGCCCTTGTTATTATTTTGAGTGATGGAATACGAGGTCATCTTTTTCAGAGTAGAGGAATAGCTGGCTGGCTCCATAAAGAAATAGGTGCGGTCATTACAGAATATGAAGTACCTAAAGTTTTAGGGGTACGTAAGTTTCGTCTTCTCAAAATAAGAGGGCGTGCCCTACCGTCGATGAGCAAAGAAAAAATTAGAAATTGGCTTGAAGAGGCTGGAGCTGTTTCTTTATTGCAACAGTGCCAGTCTATTTTCGATCAATATAATGTAAAACCTTGCGATACCCTTTTTATTTCAGCTGGAAGCGGGACTGCGGCATTTAATCTCGCATTATCGAAATATTTGGGTGCAAAAAGTTGTGCCTTAATGACTCCTTCTTTTATAGGTTCGGAACCTTTTGATTTTGGAGTTGTTCCACTGCATGATCGTCCGAAGAAGGCCAATAATGTTTTGCCGACTTTAGGCGCGCCTAATTCCATTTTCCCTGAGAAGTTACAGCAAGCTGCCGAAGAACTGGCCTTGCTTTATCCCTTTCAATCTGAGAATAGATGGGCGCTTCTTATTGGTGGAGATGACGCAAATTATTCCATCAGCAGCCAATGGATACGTGAAAACGTTGTTCCTATCATTCATGCGGCACATGGAGCATGTGCTGACCTTTATATAACAACTTCCAGACGAACGAACTCTGAAGCGGAAGAAGAGCTACTCCGTATTACAAGTAATGAAGCTCATGTTAGAATGCTGTTGTTGGCATCAAAAGATTCCATGAACCCTGTTCCTGGAATGATGAAGCTTTGTAATCGTGTCTTTTGTACAGAAGACTCTGTCTCTATGGCTTCAGAGGCTGTAACAGCAGGACATCGTGTTATATTAATGCGGGTTGAGCATAGAAAGGGAATAAGGGGAATGTTGCAACACATGAGCAAGCCCTTTTATTTGTGGGGAATTCCACGTTTTAACACACTTTTTGATGCTTTCAAAGAGAAAAGCTGTCTTGTGGAATATTCGCAGCAAGTTTTAGAAGAACAAAATGACTATAAAGGAACGACAGAATTTAATGAAGCACGGCGTGCAGCGTTGTGGATAATCAAGAGGTGGAAAGAATGAAAATCATTCAGCTTCTTCCTGAATTTTCTGAGGGGGGAGTTGAACGTCATGTTCTTGCGCTTTCAAATGAATTATCTAAAATGGGGCATACGGTGCTGGTTGTTTCTGGAGGAGGTAAGCTCCAGAAAAATCTAAAAAATGTTGAACATTGGGCTCTTCCTGTCTATCAAAAAAATCCGGCAACGGGTCTATATGCGGCAATAAAGATCGCGAACAGGGCGAAACAAGAAAAGTGGGATGTTATTCACGCACATTCTAGAGTTCCAGCGTGGATAGCGTGGTGGGCAAGTTGTTTCTCCGGGGTCCCTTTTGTTGTTACTGCCCATTCTACGTATTCTAAAAATATGGGAATAGCAGTTTTTAAGAAAGCAGCAGGAGCCATATGTATAAGTCGTTGGGTATATGAATATCTTGACGAGTATTTACCTGCTAAGCGAGTTGTTATCTTAAATGGGCTGCCTCCCTTGAAAATCTCATGGAAGGGTGAACTTTCATCTTGTCCTTTCATCTTTTTATTTGTAGGTCGGTTAACCAAACTTAAAGGACTGCATATTGTCTTGGAAGCCTTGAAAAACTGTTCTTTTAGAGAGAAAAATAACTGGCGTCTAGATATTGTGGGAGATGGACCCTTTAAGCAAGAACTTGAGATTAAGTGTGCTGATTATAATCTTTCGGACAAAGTCTTTTTCCACGGTTTTCAGGATAATCCAGACCAATGGATGTCAGAATGTTCATGTTTTCTGTTCCCTTCATTGTCTGAAGGGATGGGCCTTACGTTGATGAGGGCTATTCAAATGAAAGTTCCGGTTTTGGCCTCCGATTTACCTCCCGTGAAAGAACTCTCTTTCTCTTCCGAATGTTTGATTACTCCGGGAAGTGTAAGTGAGTGGAAAGATGCTTTAGAAGAAATAATTTTGACCAGAGAAACAAAGCAGTTTTTCATGCATGAATTGCCATTTCATAAAGATATGGCGCGAGATACAGCGAATTTTTATGAAGAAATTCTTACTTAATTTCTCCAGGAGGGATATTTATGAGGGTGTTGCACTACGTAAATGAAGGGACGTTGTCGTGGAGCCGCCCTTGGATTCAATTAATCCAGAGTCTACAAAATAAAAATGTAGATAATGTTGTTGCTTGTCCTTTGGAAGGACAATTGTCATCCTTATTTACTGAAGCAGGGATTACTGTTTTTACATACAAACCCCGTATCTCTTGGGCTCCCTTTCTCTGCAAAGGTTTTGAAGAATGTCTAAAAAAGATACAGCCAGATATTATTCATACACGACTTTTTTCTGCAGCAGTTATAGGAGGATATTGGGGGAAAAAATATAATATTCCTGTTGTTGCCACAATAGATTCAAGGCCTAAAAAGAAGTATTTTCGTTATATAGATAAAACTATTGCGGTCTCTTCTTATATTAAACAACAAGCGATAGCAAGCGGGATGCAGAAAGAACACATTGATGTTATTCCTAATGCAGTAGAGGTGAAGTATTATGAAAAACCAGCTACTTTTGACTCTGGAATAGTTAGAGATCGTTATGGAATAAGAAAAGAAGACGCTATTATCATTGCTGCAGGGCGTTTTGTTGGTTGGAAGGGTTTTGATGTTCTCATTGAAGCCTTTAAGAAAATTAGCAGTGAAGATAGTAGAAATGTATGGTTATTATTGGCTGGTTGTGGTGAGGAAGAAGATAAATTAAAATTATTGGCCAATAACCATCCACGTATTATTTTTTTAGGTTTTGTTAATGATATTCGTCCCTTTTTGTGGGCTTCCAACCTTTATGTTTTGCCCTCGCGACTACCGGAACCCTTTGGTCTCTCTTTGTTAGAAGCTATGGCATCAGGGTTGTTATGTGTTGCTACAAGTAACGGGGGACCGAATGATATTATCAATCATGATTATGATGGTTGGCTTGTTCCTCCCGATGATTGTGAAAATCTTGCCAACACCTTGAATCAAGTTTTGCTTTCTTCTGAAGTTCGAAAAAAAGAGGTAGAAAAGCGTGCTATTCAAAAAGCGGCTACTTTTGATGTGGAACAAATTTCTTTGTTGTGTATTGATTATTATCAGTCTTTATTAATGGGAGAGAAATATGCGCATTGAGGCATCTCGTGTTTCACGAGTATTAGTTATTGGACTTTCCTGCATAGGGGACATGCTCTTTGCTACGGCGGCTCTTAGAAACTTGCGTCATTTTTTACCTGATGCCAGTTTCACTTTATGGGCCCCACCTCGTATTATAGGAATGTTTGAAGAAGATCCTATGTGGAATAGTGTAGAATTGTATGATCGTAGAAAAGATTTTTCTGGTTTCAATGGTCGTTTAAAGGCCGTACAAAAAATGAGAGGCGGTAAATTTGACCTTGTTGTCGATTTGAGAGCAACGCTCATGCCTTTAGTTAGCGGAGCTCTGTACTCTCCTCTGTTTGCAGTAAACGAATTTTTCTTCCCCAAGAAAATTCATGAGGTGGAGAAATGGCTTTATTTTTTTTCATCTTTGGGTGTTCCATTGTTATATCGTAATATGCGACTCCATATCTCTTCTTTTCAAAAAAATAATGTTACGACATTTTTGAAAGAAAAATTGAAAGGGAATCCTTTTTTTGTTCTTAATCCAGGGGCCGATTCCGCTAAAAGATGGCCATGGGGACATTATGCTAATCTGGGGGAAAAACTTGTCGAACGTTACAATGCCTATATTGGTGTAATAGGTTATAGCGATCAAGAACAAAAAATAGCTGCTTCTGTGCTTGAAGCTGTTGGCGAAAAGGGGATAGATTTATCAAAAAAGCTGGCATTAAGCACTTTGGGGGCGTGGCTTTCATGTGCTAATTTGGTTGTTTCAAATGATACAGGACCGCTCCATATGGCTGCTGCTCTTTCAGTTCCTGTGGTTGGCATCTATGGGCCATCTCTACCACAGATAAATGGTCCGTGGGGGACAATACATCGAGTTGTTATTCCGCCTGTTTCATGTGCTCCTTGTATCCAAGGGAAAAAATGTAAGCAAGGCGTAGGAAGTTGCCTTTCTAGATTACCTGTTGATACTGTAATGAACGCATGCGATGATGTCTTGTCAGAGAGCCAGCGGGATTCAGAAAAATGAGAGAATTAAACTTAGCGGGGCGAATGCTTGTTATAGCTTATAGCTCTTTTGGTGATGTTATCTCTAAATTTGGTGCAGTCAGAGAGTTAAAAAGGAAAAATCCGCATCTCTATATTACATGGCTTGTTTGTTCCCCCTACAGGGAGCTAGTAGCATCTCAACCTTTCGTAGACGAAATTATTGTTTGGGACCGTTCCCAAGGAAATATTGGCTTTGCTAAGTTGTTACTAGAGATAAGAAGATGTAAGTTCGATATTGTTTTGGATTTACAGCGTTCTGACAGAGCTTTGGTCATGACCCTTTTCTCAAGAGCTTCTCAAAGGATAGGTTGGCACGCCTGGTTCCCATATGTTCATAATTTTTTTGTTCAAGATGCCCTTGCCTTTTTGGGGATAGATACAAACGTTCTTGAAAAACCAAGAATCTTTGTGCCAGAAGAAGCAAAAAAACGGGTTAAATTGCTTTTGGGTTCTCCTGATCTCCCCTTAATCTTGTGTATTATTGGGGCAAGTAAACCTGAAAAATGCTGGCCAGTGGCGAACTGGATTGAATTTTTGAATCTACTTACTGACTTAAATGTTATTCCCTTTCTTATAGGCCATGGAGAATTAGAAGAAGACTGGGGACAGACAATATGTTCATCCACAACAAACAAACGTGTTAAAAATTTAATAGGAAAATTATCATTTTTAGAAATGGGCGCTGCGTGCTCTGTTGCTGCTGTCGCTTTAGGTGGAGATACTGGTCCTTTGCATTTAGCAGAAGCTATAGGAACTTCTACTATAGGTCTCTTCGGTCCCACTGATCCTTGGGATGCGGGATATAAAGATATAGTCTTTATTACAGTTAATTGTCCTCATCTGGGATGCCAGAATTGGGATTGCACATCTCCTTGTATGAAAACATTAAACCCCCTAGAGATTTTTGATGTTGCGCGCGAGATTATTCACAAAAGAGCTTAAAACAAAGGAGCGTTGTCATGGTTGCAGATCGCATGATTGAGTATGGCTTTTTATGGTCTTTATTTTGGTCTCCATGGGGGCCTGTTCCGCGATATTTTGGCTGGTTAGTTGCATTGGTTGGCTTTGCAATAAAAATTGTGCGAAAAGAGCCGATTCCTCCTGTGTTTGAAAAAACAGTATCTTATGTATGTATAGGATTATTGTTATGGGGAGGGGTTGGAACGTGGATTGCGAAACATGACCTTAACGCATGGGGGCGAGGATTCTCTATGCTTGTGGAGTTTCTTTTCGCTTGTTGGCTCGCTGCTTATGTTTTGAAAAAAGAAAAAAACATAACACGTTGGGTACGCATTTGGTACGCAACGATTATGCTTACTCTAGCTTATTCTTTTTATGAAATACTTCAATCCCCGTTAGGCGAAGGTCTTTTCTCAAATATTAATTCTCTTGGAATTTATATTTGCATCATTTTCCCCTTTGCACTTTTATATCCCGGAAGTAATAATTTCGCAAAAATGATGCCAATAAAACGAGTTGGTTATGTTCTCGTTGCCCTTTTAGTGTTTTTAAGCTTAGTTATGAGTTTTACCACCGCAGCATGGGGATCATGCAGTATTGCCCTATTATTACTCCTCTATTTTGATCGGCGTGTCAGGAAAGTAACGGGGCTTTTCTTCTTGACGTTTATACTTATTGCTTCCGCTGGCTATATTTCAGGAAATTCAACTTTTCATCAAGTCTCAAATCGTTTTCTTCGGGAAATTAAGCAAATAACAAGTTTTAATGATATGAGTATGTTAACAACAAAAAGGTCGGATATTTGGAAAGTTTCCTACTATATGATAAAAGAAAAACCCCTTTCTGGTTGGGGGTGGGGAAAATTTCATGAAGAATTTGATGCGATACGAAGAAAATATGTTCCCCAAAATCGAATAAAAATTGCTGATGCACATAATATGTACTTCAATCTTGCTATATACGGGGGAATTCCTACTCTTTTAGGGGTGCTGTTTTTATTTCTAACGGCCTTAAAGAATATGTTTTATAGGTTTAGACAGTCTGGCGACAAGTGGTGTTGGCTTTTTCTTGTCTGTTGGGTTACCATAATATTAATCCTTATATACAGTATTGCAGGTGATGTCTTTTCTTTCAGATATAAGGCAGCTGTTTTATTTTGGTCTGTGCTTGGCTTTGGCTTGCAACGCAGGGATCGTATATTTAGGGCTTAAGCCCTATTCCCATAAAATGAATTTCACGATAGCATAGTCAGCGAAATTACTGAGTCCTTTGACAATTTGGCTTGGTTCATCACAGTGCTTCGTTCATCCGTGAGTATCTCAGAAGGCAGGAAAGGAGGTGCCGACGACCCCCGGCCATAAAGAGGGAGCGGATGTTGAAGGCGGAGAAAACACATTTTAGATAAAAGACAAAAGAAGGAAACGAGGAAACTTCTAATAATGTCTTTCTCGAAAGTGTGTAATCCCGCAAAAATACAAAAAGACAACCAAGGGGGTTGCACTAATATGAAAAAAATGCTTGCACTTGTAGCAGTAGTAGCATTGGTTGCATTTGCCGCACCGGCATTTGCCGCTAATCCTTTCATGGATGTACCTATGAATCACTGGGCCTATGATGCAGTAGGTCAGCTTGCCGCTCGTGGCGTAGTTTCCGGTTATCCTGATGGTTCCTACAAAGGAAACCAGCCCATGACCCGTTATGAAATGGCTTCTCTCGTAGCCCGTGCACTGGCTGTTGTTGATATGAACAAAGCCAGCAAACAGGATGTTGAGATGCTTAAGAAACTCGTTGTTGAGTTTAAAGACGAACTTGACGCTCTTGGCGTAAAGGTTGACAAACTTGACAGCAGAGTAGCTGTTCTTGAAGAGAATCTTGGCGGCTGGAAATTCTGGGGCGAGTTCCGTTTTGATGCGAAGTTTGCCGACAAAAAAGGCGGCCTTTACACGAAGAATAACGATGTAGATTTTGACCTTAATCGTTATCGTATTTGGATGAGCAAAAAAGTTGATGATAAAGTGACTTTCACCGCTCGTCTTGGTAGAAGTGCTGATGTTGCTAACCAGCGTGCAGATATGCGTTGGGAGTATTACTGGATTGATGTTGCCTTCCCATGGGATATTGCCATGAAGGCTGGTGTTTGGACTATGGACTGGCAGGATGCTGATGGTCTTTACACCGATAACGATGCTTGGTTTACAGATAGAATCCATAAAGGTTTCTATTTTGCTAAACCCTTCAGCATGGGTGAGTTTGCAGTTTATGCCTCTCGCATTGACGATGTAAAAAACGGTGACGTAAACGAAGAGGAATTAGCCGAGTACGGTGCTCGTGTAAAGTTTAACTTTAATGAGAATTTCTGGATGTCTGGAAACTATATTCTTGGTAAACTTGAAGATGGTGATGTTGTAGATCCTGACTCCGATGATACGTCTGTATGGTGGGCAGCGCTTGGCGTAAACTTTAATGAGAATTGGGCAGTTCGAGGTGCTTACTATAAAGAAGACCTTGGCAAAACTGTTGATGCTGGTGAAGAGAAACCTGCAGCATGGCAGGCTATCGTTGACGTAAATCAGGAAGCTCTTGGCTTTACTTCTGTTTGGGTTGAGTATACTGATTTTGACGAAAATTTCGAAGCTGCTACCGATGGTCCTTGGGATAACTATGGTAAGGTCACTGGCACATCTCTTGGAAATTACAACAATATTCTTTTCGTTAAGTTAAATCAGAAGTGGAATGATAAGTGGAGCACATTCCAGCGCTATTTGAGCGGTGACGCTCGTGGCACCGGTGTTGACGTTGATGACACCACTAACTGGACATTTGGCGTGAAGTATTACTACACACCAGCTCTTTCTTTCGAGCTTCTCTATGATAAGATTGAAAACAGCCAGACAGAAGCTGGCAACGACGATAACGTAATCAGACTTCGTACTCACGTGGTATTCTAAGTCTAGCTAAAACAGGTATTGATTAGTAAAAAGGGGAACCCAATTTGGGTTCCCCTTTTTTCATGTCTTATTGCAGTGTATAATAACCCTCAGTTTGCTACATAACTTGAGGAGGGACTATCCGTGAAATTGAGACAATTCCTTTTAACAGTTTTATGTTCGATATTTATCCTTGGGATAACTTCCCCTGGCTTTGCCAATGAAAAAATTCTGAGTCGTTGGGCAAAAACGAATCATTATGAAAATGATATCGGGAGTGAGATGTGGGTAACAGCTACGTATTATGCTTCAGAATACGTAGATGCTTTGGTTCAGAGCGAAGCCGAAAAAAATTTATGGACAGCTGATGAAACAGAGCAATATAAGTATCAGTTGTTGAAGACTTTAAATTTAAATGCATATATCCCTATTTTCGTTGCCATTGATAACAGAGGACCGGCGATGCATATGGCTCCTTTTAGTGACCATATAACATTGTGGGTGGGCAAGAAAAAATTACAGCCAGTTGATTATGATAAAAGATTCAACTTCAAGCTTCAGGGTAAGCGCGATGGATTTATTTATTTCCCGAGATACGATGAAAAGGGAAAGCCTGTACTCCAGGGTGTTAAGTCGATACGCCTTACTATTAACGGGAATGTCAGCCCAGTGACTATGGGGAAAACCATAGATTATATCTGGGATGTAGTTGATGATAATCCTGAAAAACTCTACACAGGTAAGGCAGCTGCTCGATTAGAGCTTGATCGGCTTATTAAGCGACTTGAGAAGCTGAATGATCAGAAGAAAGAGCTTGAAGGGCAATTAGCTGAAGTAGAAAGCGAGTTGCAGCAGGTACAAAAGCGAGTGGAAGAGTTGCAACGACAGTAGTTTTTATGTGACAATACAAGGACGGCTTTTGCCGTCCTTTTTTTATTTTTTGCGTATTTTTTAGAGGAGGAAGAGAAGACGTGAAAAGGGTTGCAGTGCTTACCAGCGGAGGAGACGCTCCTGGAATGAACGCGGCTATTCGGGCAGTGGTGCGAACAGCCATTTATCATCGTCTTGAGGCTATTGGTGTAATGCGAGGTTTTGAGGGGCTCATTGACGGCGAATTTGCTCCTCTGAACAGGTCTTCTGTGGGAGGAATTATCCATAGAGGTGGAACTATTCTTAAAACGGCTCGTAGTGAACGTTTTAAAACGGAGGATGGCCTCAATAGGGCGCTCTACCAACTTAAGAATTCGGGAATTAATGGTCTTGTTGTTATCGGAGGCGATGGATCTTTTCGCGGCGCACAAAATCTTCATTTGAAAGGTTTTCCCGTAATAGGTGTACCGGGAACCATTGATAATGATGTTGCTGGAACGGATGAAACAATAGGTTTCGATACAGCTGTCAATACGGCCCTTGAAGCTGTGAAGAAGCTTCGTGATACAGCGAGTAGTCACGATCGGCTCTTTATTGTGGAAGTCATGGGGCGTGAAGCGGGCTTTATCGCTCTTGAAGTTGCTGTTGCTAGCGGTGCCGAATATGTAGTTGTACCGGAACTTTCATTTAGTCTCGGTCGCCTTTGCGATAAACTTCACGATACGCGGTCTCGCGGTAAAACGCATTCCCTTATTATTGTTGCAGAAGGGGCTATGTCTGCGGCGGATCTTAAAAATAAACTTCAGGATACGGCTGGGTATGACGCGCGAATAACTGTTTTGGGATATATTCAGCGGGGTGGGAGTCCAACTTCCTTTGATGCGATTCTTGCTTCTCGTATGGGCTCCTTTGCAGTTGAATCTTTACTTGAAGGGCATAAAGGAATGATGGTAGGCACGGTGGCTCATCAAATGACTCTGTCACCTCTATCCGCTTCATGGCAGACTAGAAAAATACTGAGTCCAGAGAAATTGGAACTTGTTGAAAAGTTGAGTATATAACGATGATCGAAATTAAAGAACTTTGTTCTCTTGTTGCCTCAGACAGGGCAGCAAGACGAGTCTCTCTCCTTTGTGCGCCAGAACTTTGGAGTCGGGCTCTTGATCTTTTAGTGGCTTCTTCTTCCCTTGCTATTGTTACGGGCTTCTATGTTCCCTCAGCTGACGCCCCTGAGACAGATGGTCCTTCAGGGGCTGTCGTTTTAGGGCGCGCTCTTGCACGTTCTAAACGTAATGTCACTCTTTTTACTGATCCGTTATGTTACTCTGTGGTGAAGGCTGCGAGCCAGGCTATCAATGGGCCAGACGTAGTAGCAGTGTCGACATCTGAAGAAATATTGGCATCAGATTTCTTTGATGCTTTCGTGTATATTGAACGATTAGGCAAAAATTCTTCAGGTTGTTATCATAATATGCGGGGCAAGGATATTTCACAGTGGACTGCACCTTTAGATGATGCTGTTACGCATGCTTTAAAAAATAAAGTATCAGTACTTGCAGTGGGAGATGGAGGTAACGAGGCCGGAATGGGAGCTTTCTTCCCTGAACTTTCACGATTGTTGCCTGAATTTAAAGATTCCCTATCAATTGTTTCAGCAGATGTAACATTGCCAGTTGATGTGTCGAGTTGGGGAGGATACGCCCTGGCAGCATTACTTTCTCTTTATGAATCTCAATGGCTAGGTCAAACTTCCGAAGAAGAAGAAAAGCTTCTAGCCGCACTTTATGAGGCGGGGGCTGTTGACGGTGTAACAAAAAAGAGGGAGCTTTCCATAGATAGCTTCCCTCTTGATGTGCATATTCGGGTTGTTGAGTCATTGTATAACTGGTGGAGAAAGTCTATGAATTTGAAAGAAGAAAGGGCTTCAGGCGTTTTTCAATAAGAGGAGCAAGAAGTAATGCAAGAAGTGCCCCTATTCCTGTTTGTGTAATGTCAGTTGCAAATTCTACCGGTGCTGCCTGAACTCCATAGAGTAATGTAGCCATACTCGTATAGCCGATAATCATAACAATAGCTCCTACTGTTATGGCTAGTATTTTGTTTTTTTCGCGTAATTTACCAGTTATAAAACCTTCAGTGCCTTTAATTATGAGAGTGAAGGGGGCCCATAAAGGGTAACCTAGAATGAGATCAGCGAGAGATGCTCCGATACCTCCGCATAAGGCACCATATCGTGGCCCGAAAATAAGAGCAATAGTGTAGATCACTCCTTCTCCCATGTTAAAATAGAGGCGAAATCCAGGCATGGGAATACTTATAAGAGTAGCAACTGTAACTATTGAGGCCATAACAGCTCCGAGAGCGACGCGAAATGCCTGAGTGTTTTTTTTCATCATACGATCAGCTCCGTCCTAGTGGGAATGTATAGATATAGTACTATGATTCTAAGTCTGGTTTTAGAGCCAGTTTGACAATGATTGCAGCATTTCTGGACCTGAATAAATCTTTTTTATTTTAAAAGCTTGTCATATTCGAGGGGCGATGGGTATAATGTCTAGGAACGGGAGAGTATTCCTCCTTTTAGTGGTTTCATGTATTGTGCTTCTTCTTGGTTTTTCCTGTTGGGCAGTAAAACACAATCGACGGGCAACAGATTCTTCCTTCCAGCTTGAAAACATAGTGCTTTGCGACGAAGTAGACGAAAAACTGCGACCTCTTCATACAGGGACTCAGTTTATGGCGGGGGTTCGCCAGTTGTGTTTATGTTTTGACTATAGCCTTGATAGCAAAAGAAGCGATATTCGAATTAAGTGGTATTATGGAGATCATTTGATCTATTCTGAAGTTCTTCTGCTTTCTCCAGGTAAGGGATCGAAAGTGTTTTGCCTTTTACGGGAAGATGGTTCTCCGTTACCCATAGGCATGTATGATGTGCAAGTTTGTTATGAAGGAACCGTGTATTCCAACCTGAATTTCGAAATTTCCAATTCAATAAAAGGTGAATAGCTCTAATTTAAAAAGTAAAGAAGGGATGTATGTGCAGTTTTTCCTTGATACAGCCAACCTTGATGAGTTAAGACAGGCTGCAGCGTGGGGAGTTATTTCAGGAGTGACAACAAATCCTTCTCTTATAGCGAGAGAGGGGAACGTAGAGTTTCAAGAGTTAATTAAAACCATTACAGGTATTATAAATGGTCCAGTGAGTGCCGAGGTTATTGCGATTGATACAGATGGAATGATTAATGAAGGTCGTCAGCTCGCCTCTATTTCCCCGAATATAGTAGTAAAAATCCCTATGACACAAGAGGGGATGGGGGCGGTAAGAGTTCTTTCCCATGATAATATTCCTACAAATGTAACTCTTGTCTTCTCTCCTCAACAAGCGCTTTTAGCTGCTGCCGCCGGAGCGAGTTACGTGAGTCCTTTTGTGGGCCGTCTTGATGATATTGGCGAAGATGGTAGCGGTCTTGTGCAAGATATAGCTGATTTATTCCATATTCATTGTATAGAAACAAAGATAATAGCGGCCAGCGTCCGTCATCCTGCCCATGTTTCTGAGGTAGCGATGGCTGGTGCACATATTGCAACGGTGCCTTTTAAAGTGATGAAACAGATGTTTTATCATCCCTTGACTGAAAAAGGCCTGCAGCAATTTATTTCAGATTGGGAGGGGTATCGTAAAAGCCATGACAGATAATCAGAATTCGGAAAATAACATGATAGATAAACCCATTAATACAGAAAATGAAGTACCCGAGGTCAATGAGACCGAAGAAGAGGCAGAGGTTGAGGTGGCTGAGGTGAAATCTGTACCTAGACCACGATATAATTACGCGAAACTCTCATCTCAGCTCATAACAGAACTTAGAAAAATTGCAAAAGATATTGGTGTAACCGGATTTTCCTCTCTCCGTAAAGATGACCTCATCATTGCTATTCTTACTACGCAAGCTGAGCAACTTAATTACCGTTTTGGTGGAGGAACCCTTGAAATATTGAATGAAGGGTATGGTTTTTTAAGGCCTAAAGGACTCTTGCCAAGCGATCATGACATCTATGTTTCAGCTTCTCAGATTCGTCGTTTCGGTTTGCGTAATGGAGATGTTGTTTGGGGAATGGTAAGACCTCCCAAGGAACAGGAGCATTATGAGGCCCTCTTACGGGTGGAAATGGTAAATTTTGCAGACCCTGAAGCAGCACGCAGACGTCCTCATTTTGGCGCATTGACACCAATATTCCCCGATTCAAGATTAACGTTAGAAACAGACCCCAAAGAAATATCAACTCGATTGATAGATCTTTTTGCCCCTGTGGGAAAAGGGCAACGTGCTCTTTTAGTTTCTCCCCCGAAAGCAGGCAAAACAACGGTATTAAAGAAAATTGCGAATGCCGTAACAGTTAATCACCCTGACATAATACTTATGGTTTTGCTGATAGACGAACGCCCAGAAGAGGTTACAGATATGGCTCGTTCAGTAGATGGTGAAATAATAGCGTCTACATTTGATCGTCCTGCCGAAGAACATTTACGAGTAGCAAATCTTACTTTAGAAAAGGCGAAGAGACTCGTTGAAACGGGGAAAGATGTCGTATTGCTTCTCGATTCCATTACTAGACTCGCACGTGCTTCCAACCTTGTTGTTCCGCCATCTGGTCGTACCTTGTCAGGCGGTATGGATCCAGCAGCACTTTATTTCCCTAAGCGATTTTTCGGAGCCGCGCGTAATATAGAAGAAGGCGGAAGTCTCACTATTATTGGTACGGCCTTAGTTGATACAGGCAGTCGTATGGATGACGTAATATATGAAGAGTTTAAAGGAACAGGAAATATGGAACTTCATCTTTCAAGAAAACTTTCCGAACAGCGTATATTCCCAGCTGTGGATATTACAAAGTCTGGAACACGAAGAGAAGAATTGCTTATGCCTGAGGAAGACTTGAGCCGTATCTGGTTATTACGACGAAGAATGGTTAATGTTGATGAAGCTGGAGCTCTATCTTTAATTATAGATAAATTGAAGAAATCGCCAACGAATAAAGATTTCCTGTTGACCATTAAGATGGCGTAGTATAGAGTAGTGGGAGTGTTTAAGGAGGGACGAGTATGAAGGATTCTCCAGCCCAAGGTACCCATTCTAAATCAGGCCGTATGGGCTTTATGATAGTAATGCTTCTTATGTTCAGTACGGCTATCTTTCTTACTGTTTGTGCAAGTAATCGTTCCGCAGGAGTGGCCTGGGGAAATCTTCAAGGTAGTGATGATTCAGAAGAAGGGCGAGTTCCAGCTGGTTTTGTTGTTATTGATATGTCTGGAGCAGTTGCAAATGAAACGGATGTAAATAGCGAAACTTTAGGAATAGGTCCCCTTCCTGAGGGAGAAGCTCTTTCTAGCGCAGAGGATTCTGTCCTTATGGCAGAAGGAGAGAGTTCCGATGCTACTGATGACGTTGATCCCAATGTAGATTATGTATCTGCGAAAGCTGCTGAAAATGCAGAAAGTAGTGGCGGTGATGTCGTTCTTTCCGAAGTGAAGACGGAGTGGGAAGAATATACTGTAAAAACAGGGGAAACACTTATTGACATTGCCTCTCGTTATAACGTAACTGCAGAGGATATTGCTCGTGCTAACGAATTAAAAAACCCTAATCGTTTAATGGAAAACCAAAAACTCCTCATTCCTCATTCTGTAGATAAAGTAGAGGTGGTTTTGGAGGAAGTAAAAGCACGAAAGGCAAAGCTAGCAGAAAAAAGAAATAGAGTAAAGCCTCTTGAAATAAAAAAATATACTGTTGTTAACGGCGATAGTTTGTGGTCTATTTCTAACACATTTAACCTTGAAATAGACACACTTTTTGGAAGTAATGATTTAAGAGACCCCAATGTTTTGAAACCGGGAAAAGAGTTGCGAATTCCTAACCAAGATGGAATTTTCTACACGGTAAAAAAGGGAGATACATTGGCTACTATCGTTAAAAAATTCCAAATCTCCATGGAAAAGACCAAAGAAATAAATGAATCTCGAGTAGATCTAAGTGTTTTAAAAGTAGGAGAAGAACTATTCCTTCCTGAAGCTCGCCCAGAGGTTTCAGTATTGAATGCTTCTGGTAGGGGCTCTTCATCTGGAAGTTCTTCGTATTCGAGGTCTTTTAGGTGGCCTGTTGTAGGGCGTATTAACAGTCCTTTTGGCTGGCGTCGTCATCCAATTACTCGACGTAAAAGTTTCCATACGGGTATTGATATAAAGGCTTCTCGTGGTTATCGTATTCGCGCTGCAAAAGATGGCAGAGTCGTGTATTCTGGTTGGATGGGTGGATACGGGCGAGTTGTTGTTTTAAGCCATGGAGGAAGTTATTCTACTTTATATGCTCACTGTTCCAAGTTGGCTGTAAGAAAAGGACAGCGAGTTAATCAGGGACAAGTTATTGCTTATGTTGGTGCTACCGGTCGTGCAACTGGACCTCATCTTCATTTTGAAGTGCGTAAAAATAACAGTCCTATTAATCCCTTAAAGGTGCTTCGATAGGCTTCGGGCCCCATGACAAGGGAACTTCGATTGGTTAAACTGGACCAGGGATTTGTAGCGGCCCTGGTCCATCTTTTTTGATATTTTATTTCCTAGGTGGAGGATTAATCCATGACAAAGTTTATTTTTGTAACAGGCGGCGTGGTTTCTTCTCTTGGAAAGGGTATCACTGCCGCATCCTTAGGTGTGTTGTTGAAGAAACGGGGATTTAGAGTCTCTATTATTAAACTTGACCCATACTTGAATGTCGATGCTGGCACAATGAATCCTTTTCAACATGGAGAGGTTTTTGTAACAGACGATGGAGCGGAAACGGATCTTGATCTTGGACATTACGAGCGTTTCATTGATGAATCTCTTTCAGCGAACAACAATGTAACGACAGGAAAAATTTACTCTGCAGTCATATCTAAAGAACGACATGGTTGTTACCTTGGCGGGACTGTGCAAGTTATCCCCCATATTACCAATGAGATTCAGGAGTGCATCCTCAGGGCTGCAGATGATAATGATATTGTTATCGCAGAGATAGGTGGAACAGTTGGGGATATAGAGGGGCAGCCCTTCCTTGAAGCTATTCGCCAGATGGCGACTCGAGTAGGGCGTGAAAATGTGCTTTACTGTCATGTCACTCTTGTCCCATACTTGGAAGCTGCGCGGGAACTCAAAACAAAGCCAACCCAGCATAGCGTTCAGGAGTTGAGGCGAATCGGTATTCTTCCCGATATAATTGTATGCCGTTCACATTATCCTATATGTGACGAGATGAAAGAAAAGATCGCGCTCTTCTGCAATGTACCTGAAGAGGCAGTTATTGAGGCTCTTGATGAACCAACGATCTATAAAGTGCCATTAAGTCTTCATGCGCAAAAATTTGATAGGTTGGTTATGAAACTGCTTTCCGTCACAAGCCCGTTAGAGCCTGAACTGGACGATTGGGAACATGTAGTAAAAAGTTTCTGTCATCCTGATGGTGAAGTTGAAGTCGCCATGGTTGGTAAGTATATTAATCACAAAGATGCATATCTTAGCGTTGTTGAAGCGCTAAACCATGCAGGTGTTCAAAATGACGTTCGAGTGAGAATTCGATCTGTTGAAGCGGAAGAGATTGAGGAGCACGGTGCAGAAAAAGTTTTATCAGGAGTTCATGGTGTTCTTGTACCTGGTGGATTTGGAGCAAGGGGTATAGAGGGTAAAATAGAGGCAGCGCGTTATGCCCGTGAAAAAAGGATTCCTTATTTAGGCCTTTGTCTCGGTATGCAGGTTGCAGTTATTGATTTTGCTCGGCACGTATGTGATCTTAAGGGCGCTAATAGTGCTGAAATAGATGAAGCAGCAGAACATCCGGTGATACATCTTATGGATGAGCAACGCGATATTGACGATTTAGGCGGAACAATGCGCCTTGGCGCTTATCCGTGCACTCTCATGGAAGGAACGCATTCTTCCGCTGCTTATGGTGATCAAGTTGTTAATGAACGGCATCGTCATCGTTACGAATTTAATAACGCATATCGCGAAACTATGGAAAATGCGGGCCTTAAAATTGCAGGTATTTATAAAGAGAAAAATCTTGTTGAAATTGTAGAAATTCCAGAGCATCCGTGGTTTGTAGGGGTTCAGTTCCACCCTGAGTTCCGTTCGCGACCTGTTAAACCCCATCCTCTCTTTGTAGGGTTTATACGTGCGGCGGTGGATCTTTCTGAAGAGTAGAAAAACGGCTACTGATAGTTAAAGGAGGGACCCATAGAATGAAGAAAATGCTGAAATTGTTCGTGACAGTAATGATTTTAACAGCCCTGTGTTTAGGTGTTTCAAATACTGCTTTGTTTGCTCAGAGTGACGAAGGAACGTCGACTTTTCAAACATTGAACCATGTAGAGGATATACTATACGGTAGAATTAAGACTGGTGGTTTAATAGAGCGGCTAAGTAATATTGAGAAAGATCTTTTTGGCCGGGAACTTCCTGGAAGTATTGCTGAACGACAGACGGCTATTCTAGACTTTTTGGAAAAGGGAACATCTGGGCAACCTTCCATGCTTTTTAAATTAGGAGTTGCTGAATGGGCGATTAATCAACGGGTAGATGCGTATAACCCTGTTAACCGACGTGTTGATGCGCTGGAAACGGTCCTTGAGGGGACAGCAAAACCTGACAAACCTATAGCCATGAGATTAGAACGTATATTAGGACTAATTCTTTCAGATGCGGTTCAGTGGCAAGATTCGGAGATTCCGGCAGGGCAGGTCTTTAAGGTGAAATTTAAAAATACTCTTTCCCCTTCAACCGCTAAAAAGGGTGATAGTGTGGATCTTGAACTTTCGGAAGATTTAGTTTCAGGAAATACTCTTTTGGCACCCGCTGGTTGTCGAGTTGTGGCTCATATCGATAGTGTGACGAAACCGCGTAGTTTTGGTCGTCCCGCAGAAGTTAATGTAGGAGTTGACCAATTGTTGCCTTTGGGGCCTGAAGTTATTCCGGTAACTATAGGAGAACAAGCTAAAAAAGCTTCAAAGGCTGAGTCTTCTCAAATTGCAGCTGCTGGTACAAGCTTTATTGGGGCTATCCTTTTCGGCCCGGTAGGTCTGGCTGGTGGCTTTTTGGTGAGGGGAGATGCGAAAGAGATACCGGCAGGAACTGAACTTTTCATAGAAACAGCACAGGCTGTTCGTATCTCAGCGTATCCAGTGCCGGCAGGATTGCAGGGGATGGTTCGTTCAAATGAAATATCTGGCGAACCTGAATCTGGTGGTGTAGCTCCTGTCGATGAGCCTAACACGACAGAAGCTACAAGTAACGAAACAGATAACACATTAACTCCTATAGATTAACCCGTGTGTAAGAGTGTTTTTGAGTAGTGAAGGAGTGAAGAATTTTATGAAATTCGTTAAGAAAAAAATAGCAGCTGTAGTTCTCGTTTTAGTTTTATCTTTGTCAGGCGTAGCCTATGCAGTAAATCTTGGAGACCTTATTGGTGTTGTAGGCGGCGGTTTTTTGGTCTCTCAGATAGCGGGCCCTCTTAATGATTTTATTAACAAAATTACCTTTAATAAAGGTGCCAAGGTTGAGGGGCATACGAAAGTTGTTCCTATTGTTTCTTTAGGTTCCGGAACGCGTATAGGTGCTGCTCAGGTTGCAGGGCCACGTGGTGAAGCTATAGAAAAAACAAAGGCAGTAGCGCAGCTTGAAGTTACGTTCAGAGATCGTCTGCGTGTCAAGATTTTGATACCAGTTGACTCGGAAAATCCAATAAAACAGTTTAGGCGAGTTCAAGGTGTGGGAGTTTCTGCCATAATTGACTTTAAACTGTAATAAAGGAGGCTCGCGACAGCCCTATGAAACAGAGACATGTTGTGCTTATTCTGATCCTCATCTTAGGGACTTTTGTTGCCTCGCCATTGTGGGGCATGGAAGCGTTGGCGCGAGCGACAGATATTTTAGAAAAATGGACTTCCTTTCATTGGGGGCGAGATTGCCTCGTCTGGTTGGTACATTATCCTGAAGAATTAATAGAGCCCTGGGTCGATGCGGAATCGACCCGGGTTGCTATGTCTTCCCAAGAAAAGGAAGCCTATAAGAAAGCTTTCGTTGATCAGCTTCATATTGAAGAAACGGAATCTTTTCTTGTAACTATCTATTCTTTTGGCGTTAAACCTCTTTTGCTTCATCCCTTCTCAGAAGCAATTTCCATGCTTTTGCCAGATGGAACGCGAATTCAGCCCCTTTCCTATGAACTAAAATTTGATGAACCGATAAACGGGGTTGTGCAGGGACTTGTTTTTTTCCCTCGTCAAAACGTACCGGTTTTTTCAATAGCAATGAAAGGAATGGGCATTTCTGACGAGTCTATATTTGAATTTGCAGCTGCGAAAGAGAATGATAGAAATACTGAAACTGTTGCTGTTGCAGAACAGAGTAAGAAGAAAGAGCGGGTTGTTATTGAACTTCCACCTCTAAAGGAAGGATCAAAAGAAGAAAAGAAAGAAAAAGAAGAGCAAAAAACTGAAAAGGTTGTAAAGGCTGAAATTGAAAAAATTGAGGAGCCTTTTGTCCCTGTTGTTCCTCCGGTAAAAATAGATCTTTCAGGATATGAACCATTAACAAAAGAAGAAGAGGAGAAAATTGATACTTCAAGTGTCGATACTAAGAGTTTGAAGGAATCTGCATTAGAGAAGAGCAGTGAATTAGGTGCGGATAAAGAGAAGGTACTTGAAGAATTTTTGGCACATTGGCAAAAGGGCAATGTTGAAGAGATGTATGATTTATTATCAACTGATGCAAAAAAAATGTGGAATATTGGATCTTTTAAAAAAGACGTAGAGAGTAAAAATATGCGCGTGCCTCTTAGTGGTGGGTACAGTGTCGAATGGAATGGAGAACAGGCACGTATAACTTCTGTTCAAAAGTTGCTTTTTGTTCGGACTTTACGAAAAATGACAATTTCAATGGTAGGAGAAAAAGATGGTTGGCGAGTTCAGTGGTAAAAAGAGATTTTTAGTATTCATTTTGATTATATGTGGCAGTATTGCCTTCTATCTATGGTCTGCCTGGAAGGATCTTCATCTTGATCCTAATTCTATAAAAAAAGTCGTTAAAGAGGGGCCAACTGTAGTTGTGGAAAGCCTTTCTATGGAGAAAGAGATATCTGGGGGGGTATGGCATATTCATGCCGAAAGAACTGTTCGGAAATCAGGTAATATTTCTGCAGAATCTTTGACGATGCAGGGAAACACGGCTGATGGTAACAAATGGAACGTAACGGCTCCTTCTGGAAATTTTGATGAAAAAACATCTGATGGCATATTGTATAAACCAAGTGGTACTACGACAGGGAAAGATTTTACTGTGACGTGGAATGCTCCAGAGGTCTTATGGAAGAGTACAAGTGCAGAGTGGATTTTTCCTAAGGGGATATGGGCGGAACATACCCGTGGTACTTTAACAGGGTCATATGCCCGTGTTACTGAAGATGGTACATTTTATGTCGAGAAAGGGGCTAGTCTGACGTGGAAAGAATAGGCCGTAACTGTTTCACCGCTCTGGTATGCATGTTAACCATAATAGTATCTAGCCATACACCTAGTTGGGCTTCTCAGCCTTCTGAGGTCTTTCTGGAAGCAGATCTTGTTACATACAATGAAAAGGGGACTATTGCTACAGCAGAAGGAAGCGCAAACCTTCGATACGGTACCATTCGGATTTATGCCGATTATATTCACTTTGATGTAGAATCTCAGGAAGCGTACGCTACGGCATTGCCTAAAAAAAACGTTACTATTCTTTCTGGCGGAAACAAGCTTTATGGGGAACGACTTTTATATCACCTTCCTACGGAAGAAGGCGTTCTTGATGGCGCAAGCGGACAAGCACCAGCAGGAATAGGGCAGCTTTATATAAAGGGGAAAAAACTTGATTTTGCTCCTGCAGAGAGTGCTGCTAAAAAAGGCTGGATCAGCAAGAAGACCGCAGCACGTTTTAAAGAGAAGGTTACCATAGGGAAATGGAGCGAAACTTCTTTAACGACGTGTCCTCAGGAGAATCCTCATTACAGAGTGGTCACGAATAAATTAACCATTATCCCAGGGAAAAGTATTGTCGCAAAAAAACCCAAAGTATATATAGGTGGGTCATACCTTTTTACATATCCTTTTGATTACGTTGTTCGTTTAAATAAAAAGAAATCTTTCCTTGACTCAGAATTGATGCCAGCTATTGTTCATGATTCTGATAAAGGTGTGGGATTTGGGTATAGTGGGCCTATAGTTTGGGATGATGGAGAAGCTCGAATAGGTCTTACAGCTTGGACTAAAAAAAATATGGAATGGACTCTTGCTCTCTCTCAGAGTTTGCAGAATTTAGGGCTATCTGGAGTTTCTCTCTTTGCTAATGTGGAGTATTCTTGGGAGGAAACGACAGATCAGCAGGCATATCGTCCTTTATGGGGAGTAAAAGGAAGCTGGAATGGATGGACAGCCAAGTTATGGTGGTCTCAGAGAGAAAGTTTGAACATAGAAAAGGGCGGCGGAGAGATTTATAAGAATCTTTTATACCGAGAACCTGAATTCCATTTTTATAGTCCCTATTGGCCTCTTATGTCTTGGATGAACACGAAATGGCGTATTGCCGGTACTGCTGGGAAATATGAAGAACGACGAGCTAAAACTACCTATACGACAGATCGTTTGGGTTTGGGGCTGATGGTATCTGGTGTTGCCGATCCTGCGCCTATTCGTCCATTCTGGAGTTCCAGTTATTGGCATTATCGATATGATGGCGGAGATGATGAACAGAAAATTTTGTGGCTATCGGCAGGCGCGGGATATAAAGTGGGACCTCTTGATGCAAGAACTGCGTATCGCCGACGTTGGGTTTCGGGGCATTCGCCCATGCTATGGGATAGATATGGCAATTTGGAAGAACTCTACCAGCAGTTTGCTTTCCCCGTGGGGAAAGATGTGTCTCTGGCTGTTCGCGGTGCCTACAATATACGCACTTCAGACTGGTTTGAACGGGCATATATTTTGTCTTACGATACAAGCGATTGCTTGAAATGGCAGCTTGTCTACCGAGATGATTTAAGTCGCGAGAACGACGATTGGATAAGTATGAAGCTTGTTATTAATGCGTTCCCCGACAAACCTTTGGCCTTTGGAGATAAAAAATTATCGAGCCCATTCCCTTTTTAGGCAGTGGATATACTACATTACATCTTTCAACGAAATGAGGATATAGCTGTGAAAAAAGCTTTGAATATTGCTGTTTTATATGGAGGAGACGGACCGGAACGTCAGGTTTCTCTTAAAAGTGGTCAAGCTGTGATTCAGGCTTTGCGGGATGCTGCCTATAAGGTCGAACCTTTTGATGTGAAAAGCATAGAGCAATTAATGGATTTGAAAAGTTCGAAGTTTGACAGTGTTTTTATAGCCCTTCACGGCAGTTGGGGTGAAGACGGGCGCGTTCAATCAGTCTTAGAAACCATGAAACTTCCTTATACAGGTTCGGGACCGTTGGCTTGTTGCTTATCAATGGATAAGGCTGCAAGTAAAGGACTTTTGAATCTTTTTGGGATATCAACTCCTGAAGGTGTGCTTGTTTTAAAAGATTCCGATTATTCGCTGGAAAAAGCTAACTCCTTTGTGCAAAAACACGGTACCATTGTAGTCAAACCTTGCAATGGTGGTAGTACTTTAGGAGTCACAATTGTTTCAGAAGGGCAGAGTCTTTCTCAAGCTCTTTGCGAAGCGTGGAAATATGATACGAGATGTATTCTTGAAAAATACATAGAGGGTGTAGATGTTGCTGTGACAGTATGGAATAATAACGGCTCTCTTGAAGCGTTACCATCTGTGATGATTTGCCCGGAAAAAGGCTTTTATGATTATGACTCGAAGTACACTCCGGGGATGACGAGATATATTGTACCTGCTCCTTTTATGCCGACAGTCAATACGACAATTGCCACAATGGCTTGCAGAACCTTTGAAACCATGAGTTGTGATGGATACGCGCGAATAGACTTCAGAGTTGAAGAAGACGGTACACCTTGGGTTCTTGAAGTCAATACGGCACCGGGAATGACGGGAACAAGTTTGGTCCCTAAGGCTGCAGCAGCTGCAGGTTACGATTTTTCTACGTTTTTGTCGAAAATCGTCAGCTTATCCTTTGATAAAAAAGGCGTCTGCCGTTAAACGGCAGACGCATCGATGAAGCACATTACATTACTGCAATACTTACAATACGTAAGCTTCTGATTCCTCTAGGAACCTTGACTAGAATTTCTTCTCCGACTGTTTTGCCAAAAAGGGCTTTTCCTACTGGACTTGAAGATGAAATGCGGTTTGTTTTGGGGTCTGCTTCTTCTGATCCGACAAGTGTGTACGTAAAAACTTTCTGATGGGTAGTATCTTCTATCGTAACTGTTGTACCGAGGGTAACGCGGCTGGTGTCTACGTCGGAAGCATCTATGACTTTAGCTTTACTTAGCTGATATTCCAACCATGAGATTCGGGCTTCCAACTTAGATTGTTCATCTTTTGCGGCAGAGTATTCTGCGTTTTCACTTAAGTCACCAAAGGATCTGGCTTCTTCAAGTTGGCGCGATATTTCGGCCCGTCCGTTACTTCTCAAATCAATGAGCTCGGCAGTAAGCTTATCGTAACCGCTTCGTGTCATTACAGGTGCAGAATCAAAATCACTTCGACTCAAAAAGTTCAACCTCCTTCAGAGGGAAAAATCTACGGTAACGTAGTATGTTATCAAAAAAGTGCTATTCTGGCAATGTTATTTTAGGAGGTGCATGAATGCCAGACAATAAAAAAACTCGACGTCGCCCTAGACGGCAAAGAAAAAGTAACAATCTTAAGGTTTTTGCCCTTGGGGGACTCGGCGAAATTGGGAAAAATATGTACGTATTTCAATATAAAGATGACATTATCGTTGTCGATGCAGGATTGATGTTTCCAGATGAGGAAATGCTTGGCATAGACTTCGTCATCCCTGATACATCGTACCTAGAAGAACATCGCGAAAATATAAAAGGTATTATTATTACTCATGGGCATGAAGATCACATTGGCGCACTGCCCTTTATTTTACCTCGTCTTGACGTTCCTGTTTATGGAACTCGGCTGACTCTCGGTATGGTTAGGCATAAATTGAGAGAAACAGCTTCGGGATATGCAGAAAAATTTGTAGAGGTAGAGACTGGAGCCCAAGTTACTCTTGGCGCCTTTACCGTGCAATTTGTTTCAGTTTGTCACTCTATTCCCGATGGCGTCGGACTGGTAATACAAACTCCCCTAGGGACTATTGTGCATACAGGAGATTTTAAATTAGATCCCACTCCAATAGACGGACGTCTTACCGACTATGCTGCGTTTGCCGATGCAGGTGAAAAAGGTGTTCTTCTTATGCTTTCAGATTCGACGAATGCCGAAAAAAAAGGTTTTACATCTTCAGAATTTTTAATAGGAGGAACTCTCGATAAGGTTTTTCGATTACATCGAAATAAGCGCATTATTATAGCTGCATTTGCAAGCAACCTTCATCGAGTTCAGCAGGTAGCTGATGTAGCGAGTAGATTTAATAGAAAAATAGCTTTTATAGGCCGAAGTATGATCAATTACGTCGATTTGGCAAGGGAGCTAGGTTATCTATCCATTGATGATAAGCTGATAATTCCCGCATCTGATGTCTATCAGTATGCTCCTAATCAAGTTGTTGTTATGACTACTGGAAGTCAGGGTGAGCCTTTTTCTGGCCTTGTCTTGATGAGTAAGGGAGAACATAAACAGATACAGTTGGGGGCAAAAGATGTAGTTGCCATATTTGCCACACCTATTCCAGGCAATGAAAAACTTGTAAGTAGCACCATAAATCGTCTTTTCGCCTGTGGATGCGAAGTTATTTATGAAGGAGACAAAGAAATTCACGTCTCTGGGCACGCTGCACGCGATGAATTGAGGTTAATGATCAATCTTGTAAAGCCGAAGTATTTTATTCCTATTCATGGAGAATATCGTCATCTCGTTCGTCATGCTCAACTTGCAGAGGAAATGGGAATTCCGTCAAAGCATACCTTTGTTATGCAGAACGGAGATGTACTTACTGTCTCTGAGCACAAAGCTCAAGTCCGTGATCATGTGACAGTTGGTCGAATCATGGTCGACGGTGTGGCTATGGGGGAATTGGAAGGTAGCATTATGAAAGAGCGTCGGGAATTAGCAGAAGATGGTCTGATTGTCGTTTCCGTTGTTGCAGATGTGAATTATAATCTTCTATCTGAGCCTTGCATTGAGAGCAGGGGATTCCTTCACATGGAAGATGCATCTAGTTTGCATAAAGATTTACTTTCATCTGTTAAGAAAGTTTTTGAGCATTTTGCTAAAAAGAATAAAGTTATAGATCAAGATACAATCGCATTACGAGTGAAAAGCCGGGTCCGCGAAACTATTCGTCGTCGTTACGAACATTCTCGACCGATGATTCTTCCAATCATAACCATAGTAGAGGAGACACTTCATAATGAGCATTGAACCGCTTGTTTTAGGCGTTGTGCAGGGATTGACTGAATTTCTTCCTGTAAGTAGTTCCGGTCATCTTGCTCTATTGCAAAATATTTGGGGAATAACAGATAACAACCTTACATTTGATCTGTTACTTCACTTTAGTACGATGATAGCTACATTGTGTTTCTTTTGGAGGGATATATTTTCTCTCGCATGTGAATGGATAAGCGGTTTTCTCTCTGATGCTGGTCGACAGACTCAAGGGTGGCGGTTCGGTTGGGCTGTAATCGTGGGAACGATAGCTACTGCTTTCATCGGCTTCCCACTAAAGCCTGTTGTGGAGCGATGGATGGGCGAACCTCTTCTTATTGGAGTGTCTTTGCTTATGACTTCTTTTCTCCTCTTTTATGCTTCGAGGTTGCCACGTTCTTCATCGGAATTATCACTACGTTCTGGTCTTATTATAGGAATTGCGCAAGGATTTGCCGTCATTCCCGGGATTTCCCGTTCCGGATCAACTATTGTTACTGGACTAAAACGAGGATTGTCTCCTGAAGAAGCTTTTCGTTTTTCTTTTCTTCTCTCTTTACCAGCAATTTTAGGAGCGACTATTTTACAGCTTCTTGATGTATCGGAGAGTGGATTTTCCCCTGCAAATACGTTGCCTGATTTTTGGTATGGTGGGGTAGTTGCGGCCTTTATAACTGGTTATATGGCCCTTGTTTGGTTGCGGAGGATGGTGACATTGGGACGCTGGCGGATATTTGCACTATACTGTTTAATTCCTGCTGGTGTGAGTATAACATTTCATTTTTGGAGGTAGATAGAGGTGGCCGTGGGAAAAACTTTTTCTGTTCGTTGGTGGATGCTTGTCGTTGCTATTGTTATTGGAACCCTTATCGGTTTTTATTTGCAGCGTTTTGTCCCTACGGCTCCGTATTTTCGCAACATTGTGTCTGTAGGGTTCAACTTCCAGGATTTTAATTTGCTCGTAGTTGATTTTGGCTTGAAATTTTATCTTCATGTAAATTTGGGAACACTGATCGGAGGCATTGTAGGATTGTGGCTTGCACGGTAAATAAAAAGATTATTTTGGCTTCGGGAAGCCCTAGACGAAAAGAACTTTTAGAATCTTTAGGGTGGTCTTTTGATGTTATTGTTTCAAATATTGATGAAGAATTATTGGCTGGAGAGGCTCCTCCCGATATGGTTAAACGTTTGGCTATAGAAAAGGCTAGGGCCGTTGCCGTAAATTTTCCAGATGCCTATGTTATTGGTTCAGATACCAGCGTTGTTATAGAAAAGAAGGTATTAGGCAAGCCAGAAAATAAGAAAGAATCGATAGAGATGTTGAAATTACTCAACGGAAGAACACATTACGTTTATTCGGGAGTTGCTCTTTGCTTTGGCGATAATGTTTTCTCAGATTTTGACTGTACTGAAGTAACCTTTCGGTACTTAAATGAAGAAGCTCTCTTTGCTTACGTTGAAAGCGGAGAGGGACTTGATAAAGCAGGATCATATGCTATACAAGGTCTTGGTTCTCTTCTTGTTGAGTCTATTCGTGGTTGTTATTTTAATGTTGTAGGTTTACCGTTATATTCTTTAAGTTGTCTTTTTGAAAAAGCCGGAATTTCCCTGGCTGATCAATGGAGGATGAGGAGTTAATGAAATTTAAGAAAGGGTATTTTACTCTGTTTATCTTAACGCTAACACTAATCAGTGCTGGCTTGGCCCTTGTTCCTCGCTGGAATGCGGAAAAAGAGCATAGGAATACTGCTATTATCATTGAGTATAGAGATGTACTTTCTTTGGCAAAGAAGAGTAACGAGAAGGCAGATATTGTTTTTGACAGACTCCGCCAAGCGGGGGTTTCAGGCCTTATTGTCTCTGAAACTATTGGTAAAGACCTTTCTTCAGGGTTGCTTCCCATTTATTATGGCACAGTAGCGGATCTTCCAGATGATCTAGGAAAAGGAATTAATGAGCCTTACGGTTCTGCTGCATTGTGGATTCCTTCAAACCTTATGGAATCGGAATGGTATGATACAGCCTTGCAGACTCGTTTCCCGAATAGCCATAGATATGTAAAAGAAGAGGGAGTAGTTTATGTGCTTCCTCATACCTTGGATGAACTATTAGAGACAGGGGTTTTGCCTGATTTTTCAGGACTTCTCTTTGCATTATCTACGGGAACGCCGGTAATGTACCGAGTTGCTCCAGTTACTCCTTCCGATACACAAAGCGAGATGACGTTACTTGAAGCGTTGCTTGACGATTTCTCTTCTGTTATACGTGTTATCTCTCCTTCCGGACTTTTTGCAGCTGGATATCCCAACTTAAAACCTCTATCTCATGTTTTAAAAGAGGCGGGAATTCCTGTAGCGATGGTTGAATTTTCAAGACAATTCGGAGCACCTCAGTTAAATTGGTTGATGTACCCGAATTTGCTTTCACTTCATAGTGTTACAACCGAAGAGATCATAAGTCGTAATATATCTCGACACACACTTTATGAGCGAATGCTTCGAGCGGCAAAAGAGCGAAGCGTGCGCTTATTGCTTATGCGTCCTTCTGTGATTGAAGCGGCAGAAGACCCTCTTTTAGTCTTCGAAAAAGAGATTCAGCGCTTATCACAAGGTTTATCAGATCAGGGGATCACTCTTCAATGGCCTGAACCTCTTTCAGAATGGAAAATGTCTTTCTTCGGGGCAGTGGCATGTTCTTTCATTTTCCTTTTGACCATTGCTCTACTAGCTGATCGTTTTGAACTTCTTAATTTGACATCAGTAAATCTTTCTCAGACGATTGCCTTTATAGTTATTAGCGTTTTTCTTGCTATAGGTGTCTGGAAAGTTTTATTTATAGCCCGTATTGTTGCAGCTTTTACTGCTGGCCTTCTTGCTTCTGAAGCGTGCCTTATGGCGTTGGAGCAGTGGAGAAAGCCTTTACGGGGGCTGATCTTCAGTTTCCTTGTCGCCCTCATTGGTGGGCTTGCCATAGCAGCTCTATTTAGTTATCCCATTTATATGTTGCGGCTTAGAACCTTTTCCGGAGTGAAATTAACACTCTTTTTACCCTTGATAATTGTGCTTATTCATGACTTGCGACGGCGGGTGCATCCAGAATCTCTAGGTCAGGTTCTTGCAAGACCTCCTCTTTGGGGAGAACTCGCTCTTATTGGAGGACTGCTTGCTGCTGCTGCTATTGTTCTATTACGAAGTGGTAATGCTCAATTTGTGCCAGGATGGGAAGTTGCCGTTCGCGATACTCTTGAGAGAATTCTTGTTGCTCGTCCGCGTAATAAAGAGCTTTTCGCAGGGTATCCTGCACTTTTGCTTTGGTTTTATTTTAGAAGAAGTCAGCTTTGGGGACGATACCGTGAAATTTTTAGATTGGCATCGACGTTAGCTTTCTCTTCCCTTGTTAATAGCTTCTGCCATTTCCATACGCCTTTGTATTTCATTCTCTGGAGAGAATTTAATGGCTGGTGGTCTGGTATTTTGCTTGGTGTATTCTTCCTTGTGGTGTTTCATTACGTTCTTCGGCCTCTGTGGAATCGTTGGCGAGGAGTGATTTGGGATTGAGTCGATATCGCCCCTTTAAGGTAGCCATTGCTGGCTATTATGGATTTAAAAACTTAGGCGATGAACTTTTAGCAGCGTCTCTTATTGCGTCACTTGAAAAATCCGGAGTGGCAAAAAGTGAAATGGTTGTATTGTCTAATTCTCCTGAAGAAAGCAGAATGTCATTTGGAACTCATGCTGTTAATAGATGGAATTTACGCGACGTTATGCAGACTTTATCCCGTTCGGAAACCTTGATTTTCGGTGGGGGTGGGCTTTTTCAAGACACGACAAGCCTCCGTTCATGTTTATACTATTGGGGGCTACTTCGTATGGCGAAAATAGCCGGATGTCGTTCTGCAGCATTAGCCCAATCAATTGGTCCCTTTCGTTCCCGAACAGGGGAAATTTTAGCTCGTAATGGCTTATCTCTTTGTGAAATCAGAACGGTTCGTGACCAGAGATCGCTAAATTTGCTTCATAAATGGAAACTTGAAGGCGATCTTGTTTTTGATCTTGTTATGGGACTCCCTATTCGCGAGAATTATGATAAGCCTAAAGTGTTGCTTGTTAATATTCGACCATGGGAAGGGGATTTGGCTGTTAAAACGGCCAAGGCAGCGGCAAAGTATGCTAGAGAGCATTCTCTTCCGATCATAGGTGTAGGCATGGCTCCAGAAGATGAAAAGCTTTTACGCTCTTTTTCTGCAACAGAACTTTTGCCCTGTCAGGAAGTTCGGCTTGTTCGAAATTTACGTGATATTGAAGACGTTTGGCAGTTAGGTGGATTAGCTATGGGTATGCGGCTGCATTTTTGTATGATTTCACTGCTCTCAGGATGTCCTCTCGTTGCCGTTCCATACGATCCCAAAGTGGAAGCATTCGCGCAAGAATGGGAAATCCCTCTTTTCCCACAAGGCGATTTACCTCCTTTGCCGTGGCCGTATCCTTGTGGCGAAAAATTAAAACGTGCGCGCAAAAAATGTGATGAATCCGTAAGAAGAGCCTGGAAGGAGTTGAACTCTCATGAATAGAATTCCTGAGAATGAAGTAAAAGTTCTCGAAGAGGCTGCTGCTTCAATTCGAAAGGATGTTGTTCGCATGATTGGAGTGGCGCGTTCTGGCCATCTTGCCTCTTCTCTTTCGATAGTAGAAATCATGGCTTGGCTCTATTGGAAAGTCCTTAATATACGTCCAGAAGATCCTAATTGGGAGGAAAGAGACAGAGTTGTCTTAAGCAAGGGACATGGATGCCCGGCCCTTTATTCCGCTCTTGCGAACAGAGGTTTTTTTACACGAGATGAACTATGGAATTATAGGCGTCTTGGAGCTATGCTGCAGGGACATCCTTGGGTGAGCCGTACACCTGGAATAGATGCTTCCAGTGGCTCTTTAGGGATGGGGTTGGGAATATCTAACGGCCTTGCCCTTGGGATGCGACTTAAGGGATTTCAGGGTAGAGTCTATTGCATTACTGGAGATGGTGAACTTCAGGAAGGGGCAATCTGGGAATCTGCCATGACATCTTCCCACTATAAGCTTGACAACGTTGTAATGATTATTGATCGAAACGATATGCAAATGGAAGGCTCAGTTGAAAAAGTTATGTCGATTGAACCATTAGAAGCAAAACTGCAATCCTTTGGATGGGAAGTTTGCATGGCTGATGGGCATGATTTTCCTAGTTTGGATAACGCCCTATCCTTGAGGGTCTCTGGTAAACCATTGGCCATTATTGCTAAAACAATTATCGGAAAAGGCGTTTCCTTTTTAGAGGGACGACAACATGAGCCATTTGTTGTCCTTACCCGTGATCTTGTAGACAAAGCTCTTAGAGAACTTGATTCAGGGGGATTATTATTATGACAACTGATGAGACGAAAAAGAGTACTCGTGATGCCTATGGAGCTGCACTTACAGAATTGGCTACTTTATATGACGACATAGTTGTAATAGATGGGGATGTCGGATCTTCAACTCGAAGTGTCGCCTTCCGTAATTTGCACCCTGACCGATATTTTGATCTGGGAATAGCTGAACAGGACATGATTCTCACATCTGCCGGATTAAGTCTCGCCAATTTTCGTGTTTTTGTCTCTTCCTTAGCATCTTTCCTTGTGGGGCGTGCTTATGATGAAATTCGTGAAACCATTGCTATTCCAGGCTTGCCTGTAAAACTTATTGCTACCCATGGAGGAGTAACTGTCGGAGAAGACGGAGCAACTCACCAAATGCTTGAGGACATAGCATTGATGAGAGCTTTACCTGGAATGGGAGTTCTTGTTCCTTCAGATTACAATTCTGCTCTTACGTTGATCAAAATAGCGGCTGAATGTACCAAGCCTGTTTATGTGCGTTTAGGACGGCCGGAACAGCCACTTCTTTATGAAAATAATGATACTGATTTTACGCTTGGTGGCGGCAGAGTTTTAAAAGAAGGAACAGAAGTGACCATATGTGCGTGTGGTATTATGGTTCATGAAGCATTAAAGGCATCAAAAATACTTGCGCAGCAAGACTTATGCGCAGAAGTTATTGATTGTTATAGTGTCAGTCCATTACCAGCTCAGCAAATTCTTGAATCTATTCATCGTACGGGTTGCTGCGTTGTTGCCGAAGAACATTTGCTTCATGGTGGATTAGGAGAAGCTATTGCAAGTCTTGTTTGTCGCAGTTATCCTGTACCAGTTAAATTTGTGGCTGTAGATAATAAATTCGGTCAGAGTGGAACGGCAGAAGAATTACAAGAATATTACGGGCTCACATCGAGCCAGATTGTGAGTGCTGCAGTACAGGTTTGGACGATGCGCAGGAGGTAAAAATGGATATACGCCTGGCAGGAGTCACTAAAATTTTTCAACCAGACATTACAGCTTTAGAAGACGTCTACCTTGATATTAAGCAAGGAGAGTTTCTTTATCTCGTAGGAACGACTGGATCGGGCAAAACAACTCTCATGAGGCTTATTACACGAGAACTCGTTCAAACACGAGGTCAAGTTACTGTAGGAGGACGTAACTTAAGGAAAATCAGACCTTCAGAATTACCGTATTATCGTAGAGATATAGGAGTTGTCTTTCAGGATTTTAAGCTTCTTCCCAATCTAACTGCGTGGGAAAACGTTGCTTTCGTTCTTGAGTCCATGGCGATGCCGCCTCGAATGGTAGAGAAGCGTACCAATGATGTAATAGACCAGGTCGGTTTGTGGCGTCGACGTTTTTTGTATCCCCCGCAACTTTCAGGAGGAGAACAACAGCGAGTAGCTATTGCTCGCGCTATGGCTAATTCCCCATCCATTTTTATTGCTGATGAGCCCACCGGTAACTTGGACGTTCATACTGCAGAAGATATTATGCGTCTTTTGATATCGCTCAATACTGCAGGGGCAACAGTTCTTATGGCGACGCATGATCAATACCTCGTAGACGCTTACAGACAAAGAGTTGTAGAGCTTCATGAGGGACGTATTGTTCGGGATGAAGAAAAGGGGAGGTATCTTATTGATGGCGAGCTTTAGATATGCACTGCGAGATACCTTCAGGTTGGTTTTTCGACACTGGGGATTGAGTGTCCTCACACTTCTTACTGCAGGTGCTGTTATATACCTTCTTGGTATGTCAGCTCTTTTTTCTTTGAATGTTCGGTCTATGGTGTCGAAGGTCGAGAGTGAACTCGTTGTTCAAGCCTATCTCAAAGATGACAGTAAGATTCAGCAAACGGTAAAGGAAATTAAAACTATTCCATATGTAACGCAGGTAAAGGCCGTATCACCAGAAGAAGCTCTTGAACGACTGCGTGCCAAACTGGGAACTAAAGCAAAAGCAGTGACCCTTCTTGGGGAAAATCCACTTCCATGGAGTATTGAGGTTAAAGTAAAGCGAGCTGGAGAAGTTGCTCCGCTTGTGCGAAACCTTACGACAATGCCGGCAATAGAAGAACTTGTTTATGCCGGAAAACTTGCGGAAAAACTATCAAAAATCTCTTTTATGGTCTCAAGAGTTTCCGTTGTAGTTCTTGGATTAGCCCTTATAATTAGTGCTCTTGTTGTGTATAACACTATTCGAATCTCTCTTTATTCTCGTAAAGAAGAGATACAGGTTATGGTCTTAGTTGGGGCGACGAAAACATATATTTCGCTTCCCTTTGTTTTACAGGGGATGATTTTAGGTTCCTTGGGAGCTTTATTTGCCGTTCTCGCTGTCGTGGGTTCCTATACTTCGGCGCAGGAGGCTATACGAACAACTCTGCCTTTTGTGGAGCTTATCGGCGATTCGCAATTCTTGTTGAAGTTTTATGTATTACTCTTAGGAATTGGAACAACTTTAGGGTGGATATGCAGCTGGTTTGCGGTGAATCGTTTTGTTCGTGTGGCACAAAAGCCCCTTTGATATGAAAGAGGGGAGGAATAAGAGTCTCTTGAAGAACTTCACAAAAAGACAATTATTCGGTATTCTTCTAACGGTTTTTTCTACTTTTTTTGTCGTTTTGCCTGCTTTTGGATTAACGTCACGAGAACTTGACGAACAAATAGCGGCGGAAGAGCGTCGCATGACGATAATGGAAAGACGGACGGCTTATTATGAACAACTTATAAAGAAAGCCGGAGAGAAAGAAAAGGGAATTCTTGACCAGATTACTCAATACGATCAACGTAAAGGGAAGGCAGAACAACAGATCAAGGTTCTTGAATTAAAGCAGAACAAGGCTGAACGAAGAATAAAAGAATTGAATAATGATATAAAAAAGACAGATGCACGTATTGTAGAGATAAAGGGGTATTTGAAAGAACGCTTTGTAGCTATATATAAATACGGAGGAATGGCTGAATTAGATCTTCTCTTAACAGCTTCGACGGCCCACGAGGCAATGGCCACATCTATCCTCCTTAGTAAAATAGCCAGAGAAGATGAAGATATGATAGAAGAATTAGGTATTAGCCGTGAGAAGCTTGATGCATCGAAAAAGGAATTGGAAGAACAAAGAGTACTTTATGCATCTCAGGAGAAAAAACTTCAGGCAGAACGTCAAGCTTATAAAGCTGAAATACAGAAGAGAAATCAACTCTTGTCGAAGTTGAGAAAAGAAAAATCGCTTCATGAACAAACGGCAAAAGAGTTGCAAAAAGCGCAAGAAGAAGTGGGAGATACGATTCGGCGCCTTATGCGTCAGAAGCAAGAGCTTCTTGCCAGAGAAAAAGAAAAAAATAAAAAGCGTCCGTCTACGAATATTACATATTTACCCTCAGGTGGCCAGCTGGCTTGGCCTGTGAGGGGAGAGATATCTGAAAGATTTGGAAAACGGGTTCATCCTGTTTTTAAAACAACTTCAATGCATACGGGAATAGATATCCGAGCGCCTCGAGGAACGTCAGTTCATGCAGCAGGACCCGGCGAAGTTCTCTATGTTGGATGGTTGCGTGGATATGGACAAATTATAATAATTGATCATGGAAATGACTTGAGTACTGTTTATGCTCACCTTTCAAGCACATCTGTAGATGAGGGGCAAGGGATATCAAAGGGACAAATTATAGGGCAAGTTGGAAGTACAGGTGTCAGTACGGGTCCTCATCTTCATTTTGAAGTGCGCAAAAATGGTGATGCGCGAGATCCAATGAAATATTTGCGATAAATATTCTTGAGATGAGAAAAGGAGTAAAAAACAGAGCATGCTGAAACGACTAAGAGGCGTCATTTTTGGACTGGTATTAGGGGTAGTTCTCACAGGAGCCCTTTTGGGAGCTCATGCTTCTGATTTGGAAGATTTCGCTCGTTTTGTTCCTTTTAAGCTGGAAAATCTTTGGCTTATGAAGCAGGCACGAGCAATTATAGAGACGTATCAGGTTGACAGCGATAAGGATAAAAAAGAAGAGAAAGATCTTGTCTATGGTGCCATGAAAGGCTTTGTGCAGGCTTATGGAGATCCTTATACTCGCTTTGTTGATCCTGAAGAACTAAAAGAAGAAGAAATAGAAATGGAAGGGGAATATGGTGGACTTGGTATTTACCTTGGGCATAGAGACGGAAAAACTCTTGTAATAAGCCCTATAGAAGGGACCCCTGCAGATCGGGCTGGTTTAAAGCCTGGAGACGAAATAGTCAAAATAGGTGACGATATTATTATTGGTTGGGAATCTCAGCAGGTTGTCAAACGACTTCGCGGTGCGGCAGGAACCTCTGTTACTATATGGGTTCGTCGCGAAGGAGAAGATAAGTTGCTTCAATTTGATTTGATGAGAGAAAATATAAAACTGATATCAGTACGATCAGAAATGCTTGAAAAAAATACGGGATATGTCAGGCTCTCTCAGTTTAAACAAAAAACTGCCGAAGAGGCCCGGGATGCCATCATCGATTTAGAGAAAAAAGGTGCTAAGGGGTTAATTTTAGACCTACGCAATAACGGTGGTGGTTTATTAAATGCGGCTGTTGATATTAGCGACCTCTTCTTGGATGGCGGTTTGGTTGTTGGAATGAAAGGGCGCGTAGAACGGGCAAATGATAAGTTATATGCGCAGGCCGGAGTTTTGACGAAGCTTCCTCTTGTCGTATTAATTAACGAAGGAAGTGCCAGTGCTTCGGAAATAGTGGCTGGTGCTCTCAAGGATCGCCAAAGGGCTGTGCTTGTAGGAAAAAAGAGCTTCGGAAAAGGATCTGTACAGACTCTGTTTAATCTTTCGGATGGATCGGGGTTATATGTTACGATAGCTCGGTATCATACTCCTTCTGGAACAATTATTGATCATATAGGATTAACACCTCATGTGACAGTCGAAGGAGAATATAATCCAGATCGTAAAAAAGACATTCAGTTGAAGCGGGCTATGGACGAGCTGCTAAAGCTTGAAAAAGGAACATCTAAACTGCTGAAAAATTAATTAGAGGAAAATTATGCCGAGAAAAAAGACGAGAAAGAGGGGGAGGTCTAGAGGCCTCCTCTTTATCCTGTTCGGGATATTGATTTTACTGGTATTTGTTCCGCTCATAAAATCTCATGATACTGTGAGAGATATAACGGAAGAAAGGTCAGAAAATAATGTCTCAGCAGACAATAAAGAAGTATATGTAGTAAATGTTCAAGAGAGACCTGAAACGTCTATAGAAGACGTTGTATCTGAAGACAAGATAGAAGAGCAACATGGTGCTCTTGTGGCTCTTGTTATAGATGATTTCGGATTCTCATATTCCATGGCAGAAGAGATAGCTGCTATAGATCTTCCTTTTACGTGGGCAATTATTCCGCATCAACGTTTCACAGAAAAAACAGTTCTATTGGCGGAATCAAAAAAAATTCCATACTTGGTTCATATGCCTATGGAAGCATTAGCCGATAAAGCGCAGGGGGACTCTCTTATTGGAGTAAGCATGTCTGCTCCAGCTGTTGCAAAGGCTGTAAAAGATGTTTTTGCAATCATGCCAAACGCGATAGGAATGAACAATCACAGAGGTTCAAAAGCAACAAGTAACGACCAGATTATGAGTGTGCTGATGGAGACTTTGGCTCCTATGAATAAAATTTTTATAGATAGCCGAACATCGTCTAAATCTGTCGCTTATAAAACTGCTCAGCGCTTCGGGGTTCCAAGTGCTTATAATTCAATTTTTCTTGACCATGAGACAAATATCGAATTTATGAGAAAGCAGTTTCAAAAGGCTGTTACTATTGCAAAAAAAAGAGGATGGGTTGTAGCCATTTGTCATAATAGACCGGATACAATTCCTTTTTTACAAGAGCTTTGCGATTCTAATATAAATGACGTAAAATTTGTAACTGTGCCTGAACTTCTTAGAATTCAAAAGGCACAATGAGGAGGCCTTGAAAGTGAAAGGACGAGTAGAGATTATTATTGGAGCCCAGTGGGGTGATGAAGGCAAGGGGCGTGTTGTAGATGCCCTTGGCAATCGAGTGGAAGTGTTTGCTCGTTATCAGGGAGGCGCCAATGCTGGACATACAGTGATTGTAGAAGGGGAAAAATATGTATTTCATCTTTTACCATCAGGAATGCTTTATCCCTGTAAATTGTGTGCTATAGGGAACGGAGTTGTTGTCGATCCTGAGCAGCTAATTAATGAGCTTAAAACATTACAGGAGCAGGGAAAAGATCGAGCCCGTCTTATCATTAGCGGATCAGCCCATGTCGTTATGCCTTATCATAAAATCCTTGATAAGGCCGACGAACAGTTTAGAAGTAAAGATAAAAAGATAGGAACTACAGGACGTGGAATCGGTCCGTGTTATGTTGATAAATTTAACCGTTGTGGCATTCGTATTGAAGATCTTCTTGATCCGGAAATACTGCGCGAGAAACTTTCCTTCAATCTTGATCTGAAAAACCTTATTTTAACGAAGGTTTATAATGCAGAACCTGTTGCTTTCGATGATGTGTATGCCCAGGCACTTTCCTGGGGAGAGACATTAGCTCCCTATGTTGCCGATGTCTCTTTAGCGTTGCAAGAAGCCATGTTAGAAGGTAAGGGCGTTCTTTTCGAAGGGGCTCAGGGTACCCTTCTTGATGTTGATCACGGAACGTATCCCTTTGTAACGAGTTCCTCACCTATAGCAGCTGGTGGCTGTGTTGGATTAGGGGTAGGTCCTTCCGATGTTGATCGTGTTATTGGTGTTGTAAAGGCCTATTGTACCCGTGTCGGCGAAGGTCCTTTCCCTACAGAAGATCTTGGAAACGATGGACAGACATTACGAGACAAGGGGGGAGAGTATGGAGCTACAACTGGCCGTCCTCGGCGCTGCGGTTGGCTTGACCTCGTAGCGCTTAAATATGCTGTACGCGTTAATGGTATGACTTCCATAGCTCTCACCAAACTTGATGTTCTTACTGGGTTTGACAAAATTAAAGTTTGTACCCACTATGAAGCAAATGGTAAAAAATACGAGAATTATTTGACGAATACATCCCTTCTTGAAAAGGCTACGCCAGTTTATACTACATTGGATGGTTGGAAAGAAGACCTCTCAGCCTGCCGAAACTTTGATGACTTGCCTGAGACAGCGAGAAAGTACGTGGAGTACATAGAGAAAGAGACAGGTGTACCTGTGCAACTTATAGGAGTTGGTCCGGGGAGAGATCAGACTATTATCAGGGGGCTTTAATACTGTCTTTTTTATTTGTAGAAATAGATTTTGCTTCCCTTAGCGATATTGACTCTCTTTGTTCTCTTGAAGTGGAAAAAGGTGGAGCCGCTTGGCCCCGCGAATTTATAGTGGAAGATATTAAAAACGGGCTGTCAGTGTATATGACAGCCCGTTGGCATTCTCGTATAGTTGGGCTTATCGTGTTAGAAAAGAAGAAAAATGCAATTATGATTAGTGATTTATTTGTTAGCAAGAGCCATAGGAAAAGAAAGATCGCTAGCCAATTACTTCTCGCAGCAGGTGAATTTTGCCTTAATGAGGGGTATAATAAATTGAAACTTCATGTTCGTGAAGATAACGAAACAGCAAGAAAATTATATTTAAATTTCGGATTTCGCGTAATTAAAAAAGAAGAACATTACTACGAAGATTTTGCTACGGCTTTACTTATGGAGACAAAACTTCCCTTTCATTGCAGCTAAGATGCACCTTTAAGTCTAAAATTATGTATTTAAAATTGTATACCAGACGAGTAGGCATAAAAAATGGTGGGCGACACAGGGTTCGAACCTGTGACCTCTTCCGAGTGAAGGAAGCGCTCTTCCACTGAGCTAGTCACCCACAATAGCAGGTATTATAGCTGTCTTATCTCATTATTTCAAGCCAATGAGATAAATTTTGTACATATAAAGCATATTCTTGATTCAAGGGTGATGCATATGGTTGATATGTCTTTTCTATATGGCAAAAGTATGGATTTTTGGACGTATTGGGGTTTTGAACCATGGTCTCATAATTTGATGAGGGGGGTTTATCGAAAGGTAACCTTCGTAAAAGATTCCCTTTTAGGGGAAGTCGGAAAGTATTATGCATATGATTATATAGTTTGGTCACATCAAGGGCGACATGACGCCGAATATATCCTCTCCACATGGAAACCAATTCCTGAAGTAATGACTCAGCGCTTCCTTTTCATAGAAGAAATTTCCAGTTTCCCCAAAAAAGTTAAGATGTTTTTCTTTGGCTTAAAAGGATTTATTGAAGTTTATTCTTACGTTCCGGGAACTAAATGGAATCCTAAAATTAAAGATTTGGCTCCATTAGTTAATAAAGCTCGGGAAATAGCCATTTCTGATATTTAGGGGGGTGATCTTGCCATAACGAAGAAAAGAGTAGTCCTTTTAATTTATGGAAATACATAATTTTTTGGAGGTGAAACAGATGTTAGCAATGCTATTCATTGTAGCAATAGTATTTTTTGCAATCGCATACCGCGTTCATGGGCGGTATATGGCACGTATTTATGAACTTAATAATGATAATCCTACTCCGGCTGAGACTATGTACGATGGCATAGACTATTGTCCCGCGCATCCAGCTGTTTTGCTTGGACACCACTTTGCTTCCATCGCTGGAGCTGGCCCGATTGTAGGACCTATTGCTGCTGCTAGTATGTTTGGATGGCTTCCTGCATATTTGTGGTGTCTTATCGGTTCTGCTTTCCTTGGTGGTCCGCACGATATGGGTGCTCTTGTTTCTTCAATGCGGCATAACGGAAAATCTGTTGGCGAAGTTGTTGACCACTGGATCGGACGGCGTGGAAAATTCTTTTTCCTGACTTTTACAATTTTAAGCCTTGTCCTCGTTGTTGCTGTTTTCCTTCAGCTTTCTGCAAATACCTTTGCTGCAGACCCAGCAGTTGCTTTTTCAAGTACTCTTTACATCTTTATGGCTGTTATCTTTGGTGTCCTTGTTTATAAGTATAATACGCCACTTTGGCTTATGACCCTTGTAATGGTTCCTATAGTAATCGGAGCTTGTTGGTATGGAAATTACGCTGATTGGGTAGCAGGCAGCTTTACTTATTCTATGCCCGCCTGGCGTTGGGTTCTAGCCGTTTATATTCTTCTAGCCTCTGTTCTTCCAGTGTGGCTTTTGTTACAGCCTCGCGACTATCTTGCTTCTTTCTTCCTTTATTTTGCTGTTATTATCGGTGCCATTGGAATGATTTTTGGTGGAAAATTTGAAGTTCAGCTCCCCGCTTTTAAGGGGTTTGTTGCAGGAACACAATATATGTGGCCTATGCTTTTTGTAATCGTTGCCTGTGGAGCCATTTCTGGTTTCCACTCCCTTGTAGGAAGCGGAACAACATCGAAACAGCTTCGTCGTGAAACAGATAGCACTCTTGTCGGTTATGGTTCTATGCTTCTTGAAGGAGTTGTTGCTGTTATCGCTATCGGTACTATCATGATTAGCGGTAAAATTCTTGAAGGTGGTCCAGTTGTTACGTATGCTCAAGGTTTTGGTAAATTTGCAGGCCTTGTCGGAATAGATCCTAAAATTGGTGCTTCATTGGGCGGATTGGCGATAAATTCTTTCTTGCTTACCTCTCTTGATACAGCAACACGTCTGACCCGTTATCAAATTCAGGAACTTACTAATATGAAGGTCGATAAATACACAGCAACAATTGTAGCGGTTGCTGCTGCAATGGCCTTGCTCCTTGTTAAAACAGTGGGACCTGATGGAAAGCCTATTCCGGCATGGGCGGCTATTTGGCCGATGTTTGGTGCAGCAAACCAGCTAGTTGCTGCTCTAGCTCTTCTTGCTGTCGGAGTTTGGATTGCCAAGGGGTTAAAGAAAAACAACTCTTTCCTTATGGTTCCAATGTGGTTTATGTTGGCGACAACAGTAGCTGCTTTGCTCATAATGATAAAAGAGAAGCTTACTGGCGTTCCTAATTATTTACTCGTTTCAATTTCTGTCATATTGTTGGTCTTAGCTGTCTTGATGGTGAGAGAGGCTTTCAATGCTCTAAAAACAAAAGATACTACGGAAGCGTAAATGAAAAAAGAGGTCGGAGAGCTATTCTCCGACCTCTTTTATTATTTTTCTGGTCTGCCGACGCTAAAAGACTTACTATTCCAAGATTTTCCTCGTTTTAACGGTTCTCCTTCAATCTTTGAAAGAAATCTGCTTCCGCAATAAGAACATCTCATTATCGGAGCTGTCGATTCTAATTCGAACTCTTTTTTGCATTCCAGACATTGGAACTTAGCCATATATAAACACCTCCATATAGATATCTCACGACGGCCTATTTATTATAATTGATTTGTGCTTTTAATGAAGATATTTAGTTATAATAATACAAATTTGTATTGTAATATTAACATGTTTTGAGAGAGGAGGTTTTTAATGACTATTCCAATCGGGAAATCAAGAAAAGAGATATCTTTGGTTCTTTGTGGAGCTGCTGGACAAGGAGTACAGACAGTTGAAGAGTTACTTATACGGGCTATACGTCATATTGGCTACAGCGTTTTTGCCAGTCGTGAATATATGTCTCGCGTAAGAGGAGGAAATAATTCTACAGAGATACGAATATCTCCTTGGCCAATACGGGCCTTTGTAGATCGTATCGATATAGCGGTGCCTTTAAGTTTGGGAGTCAGAGATAATATTTTGCGACGTATTTCGAAGGAAACGGTTGTGATCTGCGATCAAGAGGATTTAGGCGGTGAAATAGAGAAGTTTAGGGGCTCTATATTAAATGTGAATATTAATGAAGTTGCAAGAGAAATTGGAGGGAAAGTCTTTTCTAATTTTATTGCTGCAGGCGTTATATTAGGCCTTATCGGTGGAGGAATGGAGTCGGCAAAAGCATTTTGCGATGAAAAGTTCAGTGGTAAAAAAGAGAAACTTGCAGAACAGAATAAGGTGGCCTTAGAGAGAGGCTATGTTATAGGAAGATCATATATTGGAGATGATTCTATTCTTCTTCCACCTGATCAGGCTATTAGATCTGCTCAAAGAGTTGTAATGAGTGGAACAGAAGCAGTCTCCTTAGGGGCTCTTTCTGCTGGATGTTCTTTTGTTACGGCATATCCCATGTCTCCTGCAACGGGAGTTTTAACATTTATGGCTCAAAAGGCTAAAGAGATGGAAATTATTGTTGAACAGGCTGAAGATGAAATTGCTGCAATAAATATGGCGATAGGGGCCTCATATTCAGGAGCCAGATCTATGGTTACGACGTCGGGAGGAGGTTTTGATCTTATGTGTGAAGGCGTCAGTCTGGCTGGAGTAATGGAGACACCTGTAGTTATCCATCTTGCTCAGCGTCCAGGGCCAGCTACTGGTATGGCTACACGTACAGAGCAAGGAGATCTTAATGTCGCTTTATATGGTGGACATGGCGAGTTTCCACGAGCTGTATTAGCGCCGGCTTCTCTTGAGGAAGCCTTCAGACTGTCATCAAAAGCCTTTTATTTGGCTGATACATATCAGATTCCCGTTATTCTCATGACAGATCAATACTTTCTCAACACATATTATGATATGGCTATGCCTGATGTGAAGGGTACGTTGGTCCCCCCTGCAATTGTTGAAGCGAATGACAATTACAGACGGTACGAGATAACTCATGATGGAATTTCACCGCGAGCTGTTCCAGGATATGGAAATGGGTTGGTTGGAGCAGATAGTCATGAACATGATGAGATTGGACATGTGTACGAAGACTTTGATCTTCGTGAACGTATGGTTCAAAAGCGCTTGCGAAAGATTGAGAGCATGCAGAAGGATATCGAAGAGCCGTTACTAATTGGTCCAGAAGATTTTAGAACGCTTATTATTGGATGGGGGTCAAGCTTCCATATTATTGAAGAGACGTTGGAGTTTATAGGACGTTCTGATACAGTTTTAATGCATTTTCAACAGATCTATCCACTTCCTCAAAACATAGGAATGAAGTTGGAACAAGCACAAAAGATTATCGTTATAGAAGGAAATAAAACGGGTCAATTTGCAAGATTATTGACACAACATACAGGGAGGATGATTGATTATGTTCTTCCTTATTATTCTGGGTTGCAATTCTCAGTAGAGCAACTGACGCGAGACCTTGATTCTTGTTTAAACGGGGAGGTGTTGTAGATGACTACGCCGAAAATTTTCGACCTTCCAGAAGCTGATATAGCGTGGTGTCCGGGATGTGGCGATTTTAAAATACTTGAAGCTCTCAAATCTGCTTTTTCACAATTAAACTGGCAACCTAATGATGTAGTTGTTGTATCTGGTATAGGTCAGGCTGCGAAGACACCCCATTTTATAAAATGTCATTTTTTAAATGGTTTACACGGTAGAGCTCTTTCCAACGCGACAGGAATTAAAATAGCTAATCCAAAACTGAATGTTATAGCTATAGGTGGAGATGGAGATATGTATGGGGAGGGCGGAAATCATTTTATCCATACTATTCGTCGGAATCCTGACATTACAAATTTGGTCTATAACAATATGGTTTATGGTTTAACGAAGGGACAAGCCTCTCCTACAAGTTTTACTGGTTTTAAAACACCTGTTCAAGTAGATGGCGTATTTGCCACTCCTTTTAACCCTTTAGCTGTTGCCATTGTTTTGGGGGCTACTTTTGTTGCACGAGCTTTTGCAGGAGATGTGGAACAAACAACCTACCTAATAAAACAGGCTATTGAACATCGTGGCTATGCGCTAATCGATATATTTCAACCGTGTGTTTCCTTTAATAAGATAAATACATATAAATGGTACGAAGAGAATACATATTATATTGATGATACTCATGATCCTGAAAACCAGATCTCTGCGCTTTCTTTAGCGCTAAAGAAAGATAAATTCCCTTTAGGTGTTTTGTATAAGCAGGAAGGAAGAAAAACATTTGAGGAGAATTTTTCTCTGTATAAAGAAAAAAGAACGCCTCTTTTTCAAAGAAGTGCTAAAATCAGAGAAATTGAAACTTGTATTACAGGTATGATGTGAGAACGAAAAGGATGTTTCTTGAAAGGGAGGGAAGAATAAATGGAAGAGTTAATTCCGTTAGGATATGAAGCTCCTGATTTTTCGTCAAGAGACCAAAACGGTAAAAACGTAATTCTTTCCACTTTGATAGGGAAAAATATCTTGCTTTCTTTTCATCCTTTAGCTTGGACAAGTGTTTGTCAAGCGCAAGTCAATACAATAGATACTCATATGAGACTTTTTGATAAATTAAATACTATACCTTTTGCTCTCAGTGTAGACTCATATGCCAGCAAAAAGGCATGGAGTGACGCCCTTGGAATAAAAAAGCTACAATTCCTTTCTGATTTTTGGCCTCATGGTTCTATAGCGAGACAATATGGCGTCTTTAGAGAACAAGATGGAATTTCTTCTCGTGCGAATATACTTCTCAATGAGAAACATGAAGTCATTTTTACTAAAATATACGGACTGGAAGAAACACCTGATCTTCGAGAAATAATCTTCGTACTTAAAGATTACACTCGAACTGAAATCCCTAATATTGAAATTGAAATACAAAGATGCATGAAAGATGCTCTGGGTAGAACTGTCTGTATCAAAGATAGCAGAGCCAAAGGTATCGATGCAACAAACTAGATGAGAAAACCCCCCAGTTCTCGGGGGGTTAATTTTGCCAGTTGAGGCTGAGTATTTTCTTCCAAGAGAAATTAATAATAGCTTCTCGCGATGGAGTTTGCCCTTTTCCCATTTTTTCAAAATCGTCGTAAAGGTTGTTATAGGCGTTTTTTATTACTGGGTCCGTTTCTGCTTGACGCACGAGTTCCGTAATAGGTAGAAGCTGCTTGTAAACTTCAGGGACAAGCACAAAGTTAGGACCATCACGTGTAAGTCCGACTGTGTAGACAAATGTGAGAAGGGAAGAACTTTCTCTTTCTATATTTTCTAACTCAGAATATGACGGAAGTGTTGGAGATACATAGAGAAAAACATCATCAGGCATGGATAATTGCAAAGGTAAAGAGTCCCAACATGAACCCCCTGCTGGTGTAATGGCTAGCCATGCTCGAGGCGTTTCTGTGAGAGAGGTGATCCAAAGAAAGTAAACTTTGGAAGTGTTGCTATCAACAAATGAGAGTCGCCATATAAGGTCAGGGCAAAGATCACTGTCTGCCAGAGGTTGGCGCCACGCACTGCCGGTGATCTTTTTCCCTTGAAGCACATTGAGTGGATGAAGTCCCGCTGGGGAACGAAGCCAAGCTTCTTTGATAACGCCTCTATCACTTTGTATCGTCAAGGCCAGAGGATGTCCTGGCACAGAGTATATTCTAGTTGTAGTTGCTGCTTCCAAGGAAAGAGGTGCTGTTAAAAGAAGACAGACCATATAAAAGATGAAAGAAATTCTGATCTTTTTAAAAGACATAAATGCTAAACACCTCCTGTTTTACAAACTTGAAATTTTAATTAAAGTTTCATCTTGTAGATTGAGTTTTTGCGCAAGCGCATCAATAGTTGTCTTTGAAAGAGGATGAACCCAATCTGGTGCTATTTGTGCCAATGGGACAAGAACGAAAGCTCTTTTATACATTTCAGGATGAGGAATGCATAAGGTGGAGCTTGTATAGGTTTGTCCATTTTCTAAAAGTAAAATATCAATGTCTATTTCTCTCGGTCCCCAGTGAACTCTTTGTACACGACCTATTTCTTGCTCTATGGTCTTTATAGTAGAAAGCAACTCTTCAGGTTTTGCTTCAGTTTCTATAATTACACACGCATTTAAAAAACGAGGCTGTTGTGTCACGCCTACTGGAGCGGTTTCAAAAATATCACTTTTTGCAATAATGGCGATCTTTTTTTCTTTCAACAGCTGCACTGCCTTTCGCAGATTTCCCATTCGATCACCAATGTTGCTGCCTATTCCTAATGCAACGCGCATCACATTTCTGCCTCCCTTACCGCTTCTACCATTTTTATAACATCATGTGTAGCCTCTACGTCGTGAACTCTAACGAGTTCTACTCCTTCTTGTGCGCAATGAGCAGAAACTGCAAGGGTTCCATAAAGGCGAGACTGAAGGTCCTCTTTGGCGAGAATAGTTTTTATAAAACCTTTTCGCGAGTGTCCAATGAGAAGAGGATGGCCTAAACTTCTAAACGATTGTATTGACTTCAAAATACGGAGATTATCTTCTAACCGTTTTCCAAAACCTATGCCTGGGTCAATAATAATACGCTCTGCTGAGACACCCGCATCTTGAAGCCTTTGTAGCTTTTCTTTGAAATAGTCGAGGCTTTCCCCAATAACATCATTATAATACGGGTTTGTTTGCATATTCTTAGGGGCCCCCTGAATATGGGAAAGAACATAGGGTAACGTAGTCTGAGCTACTGCCTCAAGCATTTTATCATCAAGGGAGAAACCGGAGATATCATTAATAATATCTGCACCGTTTTCTGCTGCAATTGTTGCAATTTCCCCTTTATAGGTGTCTACTGAAATAATCGCTTCAGGAAACTCTTTTCTTAATGACTGAAGAGAGGGGAGTAAGCGTTCTTTTTCTTCCTCTTCGCTAATAGGATCAGCACCTGGACGAGTCGATTCAGCCCCTAGATCAAGAATGTCAGCTCCTGTTTCAAGCATGTGTTCTGCCTGCTTCAGTAGGTCAGCAATGGATTCTAAGCGGTTTCCAGCGTAAAAGGAATCGGGGGTGGCGTTAAGGATGCCCATAATTTTTGTTTCCCCCTGCTTTAAATTTAGAAAACGACCTCTCGGAAGTGGTAATTTCCATGATGAAGCAAAATATTTTTTAAAAGAAACTGCTAACTCTTTTCGTATTTTTTCAATGCCCCAACATGACATGGCTTCCAGTTTAGGAAAAAGTGCTTTGTATTGTCCTTCTGTTCCTATAAGAAGAACATTACTATATTTGCTCTGTGCATCTATAACATTGCGATGAACAACAGCATCTCCACCTCTGGCAAGCATCTCTTGCTTGAGATAGGCGGCGGCACGAAAATCAACATCTGGAATCCAAAAAGCGAAGACTTCTCGTTTAGGAACAAAATATGCCACTGATCGGGGATCAGCTCCTACTTTTGCTATCAAAGATACGAGGTCTTTATTACTCTTGATTTTTACTGGGTATATAGCCAATGAACTATTCCCTTCCTTTAGTGATTAATAAGCATGAAACACAAAGATAATAAGTCCTCTCATAAAGGAGGTCAAGAAAAAGACTAAATCCACTCGGTTTGTACTTTTTTCAGATGAAATGTCTGATTTAATGAGAAAAGGCTATACCCTCGTTTTTCATCATGAGTAAGAACGCTATACGAAGCTGTATCCATGTGAGTTTTCCAGAAATATGGTTCAGGTATATGAATACAAGCTGCAATGAGAGGTTTAAGAACTGTACGATGGGAGACCACAACAAAAGTTTCGCCTTTATGTCTTTTCACGAGCTCATTGAGAGTTTGTATGGAACGCTTTTGAACATCGGCAAGAGTTTCAGCGCCAGGGAGAGACAATTTTTCCGGATAGGTAAGCCACATCTGCCATTCCGAAGGATATTCAAGTGCTATATCCGTTTTGAGCCGGCCTTCCCAGGAACTGAAGTTAATATTATTTATCCCTTCTAGAATCTCAACTTTTTCTATTGAGCATGATGTAGCTATTGCTGACGCTGTCTGGCGAGCTCTGAGCAAGGGACTTGTATATGCATATTGAGGAGAGAGAGCAATAAGGGCTTTCCCCAGATCAGAAGCTTGCTCTAGCCCTCTTTCGTTAAGTGGATAGTCGACTCGTCCTCGGAATCGTTCTTCCTTGTTCCCTTGGCACTCACCGTGACGAGCGAGAATAATAGTGGTGTGTTTATATTGAGATGCCATATAAAAGCCTCCTCACACTTTAAAAGGTATTTTTATCTTTATATCAAAAGAAAGTATAACAAAAAAAAGTATAACAAAAAGGCTGACCAGTCTTGACAATACACCCCAGGGTTGATAATCTACCTTTTGTAAACATGAGGGCTAGCACTCATTGGCATAGAGTGCTAATACGTCCTCAAGAGGAGGGAGCTTTGTGCTTACCGAGCGACAACTAGAGATCGTTCTTGCCGTTGTTTATGAGTATATACAGACTGGGGAACCTGCCGGTTCCAGAACAATTGCTCGTAAATACTTAAAAGGTTGCAGTGCTGCCACGGTAAGGAATGAAATGTACGATCTTGAGCAGATGGGGTATTTTTACCAGCCTCATACGTCAGCCGGGCGACTTCCTACGTCTAGAGCATATCGTCTTTATGTCGACTCTATATTGCATCGAAGAAGAATTGCACCTGTGGGGTTTAAAAGTTGGAGAAATGGTATCAAAGACCAAAAGCAAGGTATTGAATCCATTCTTTCGTATGCCTCTCAACTCTTGGGCCGGGTTACAAATTATGTCGGTGTGGCTGCCATATCCTCTCTTCACGAAGTGGAAATACAGAGGGTAGATTTTGTCCGTCTTGGGGGAAATGCCGTTCTCGTAATACTCGTTCTTCAAGGTGGCCTTGTTCACCATAATAATGTTACCCTGCCGTGTGAGCTTTCCCAAGAAACTCTTGACGAGTTGGCTCGTCGTATAAATATGATTGTTGTCGGACATCCGTGGGCTGAAGTTCGCCAGGTTCTTTCTTCTTATGTTCTTGAGGGACTGGAAAGATTGTCAGAGGCGTGCCATGTTGCTATCCTTCAAATGGACGACATGTTGCAGAAATATAACTATAAGCTTTTTGTCGGAGGCGCCCAGCATATTCTCAGTTTGCCTGATTTTCAGGACATTAGTAAGTTGCAGGCTATAATTTCACTTCTTGAAGAAGAATCGGCTATGGTAGATATGGTAGACCGGTGTTCTATCGATCTTGGAGTTAACGTGACCATTGGTGATGAAAATCCTGAAGAAGGAATGCAAGATTGCTCAGTCCTTATGGTTCCTTCCCGTAAAAGAGGGCGCAAAACTGTATTGGGGATTATTGGTCCCATACGAATGGATTATGAAAAAACTATTACAGTCCTCGAAGCCATGATGGCTGACATTGAGAAAGAAAATATCGATTAATAATATTTAAGGAGGTTTCACCTTTATGGCCCCTGTAGATAAAGATAAATGTGAAAGACAAGACGATCAGGTCGTTCAGGAAAAACAGACCGATGTGTTAGAAGAGTCTGCACATCTTATTGAGAATGAGGATGAGATGGAAATCTTAGTTAAAGAAAAAGAAGAGATGGAAAAAGTTATAGAAGAGCTTAAAACGGAGAATAGTGCCCTTAAAACAGCTGCAGCTTCGGCCAGGGCTGATTTTTTTAATTTTAAAAACAGGGTAGAGCGAGATAAAGAGAGGTATATCCGTTTAGCTAATGAGGATTTGATTTTGCAGTTATTGCCAGTTCTCGATAACTTCGATAGAGCGTTGAATCAATCGGGTGATTTTGCAGAAGATGATATACGAAAGGGTGTCTTGATGATTCGTAGGCAGTTTTTCGGAGTTTTGGAGAGTGCCGGTGTCTCTGAGATTCCTACTGTGGGAGAGAGTTTTTCACCCCTTTGCCACGAAGCGGTAGGAATAGAAGCCGTTGATGATCCTCAAAAAGATGGAGTTATCGTAACAGAACTTCAAACGGGGTATAAGATCGGGGATAAGGTTGTTCGAGCATCTAGAGTAAAAGTAGGCAAATATGTAGGTAAAAAAGATTCTGATGCGAGTATAAATAGCGATAAAGATAAGGAAAAAGACGCATAGCGCGTTAATATTTAAAAATACATACAAAAAACTAACTCTTTTTTATAGAGGTGATATTCATGTCAAAAGTAGTAGGAATAGACCTTGGGACAACGAATAGCTGTATTGCCGTTAAAGAAGGCGACAGCGTTACTATTATCCCTAATGCTGAAGGAGCCAGAACCACTCCATCTGTTGTAGCGTTCACGAAAGATAATGAAAGACTTGTGGGCCAGTTAGCCAAACGTCAGGCTATTGTCAATGCCGATCGTACTATTATGTCGATTAAACGAGACATGGGTACTGAAAAGACCGTGAAAGTTGACGATAAGCCGTATACGCCGCAAGAGATTTCAGCCATGGTTTTACAAAAAATGAAGCGTGATGCAGAGGACTATCTTGGCGAGTCTGTTACGAAGGCTGTCATAACGGTTCCTGCATATTTTACAGACGCTCAGCGTCAGGCAACGAAGGACGCAGGAACAATTGCGGGGCTTGAAGTATTACGTATTATCAACGAGCCTACAGCTGCCTGCCTTGCCTATGGAGATTCTAAACAGGGCGAGAGTAAGTTGCTTGTTTTTGACCTTGGCGGCGGAACCTTCGATGTTTCCATCCTTGATGTAGGAGAAGGAGTATACGAAGTACTTGCAACATCTGGAGATAACAGACTCGGCGGAGATGATTGGGATAACTGCATTGTCGAGTGGATGGTAAGTGAGTTTAAGAAGGCCGAAGGTATTGATTTAAATAATGACCGTATGGCTTTGCAGCGTTTGCGTGAAGCTGCTGAGAAAGCTAAGGTAGAGCTTTCTTCTATGCCTGAAACAACCATCTCCTTGCCTTTCATTACGGCGAATGAGACTGGTCCCAAACATCTTGAAATGTCTCTTTCCCGCGCTAAATTTGAGGAGCTTACATATAACCTTATGGCAAGAGTAGAAGGGCCTGTAAAGCGTGCGTTAAAGGATTCAGGCTTAACAGCTAACGAGATCGATAAAGTATTGCTTGTTGGTGGTTCCTCTCGTATGCCTATGGTTCAGAAGAAGATTAAAGATCTGCTTGGAAAGGAACCGACCAAAGGCATTAACCCTGATGAATGCGTAGCTGCAGGAGCTGCTATTCAGGGAGCGATTTTATCTGGAGACCATAAAGATATAGTTCTAGTTGATGTCACTCCTCTTTCTTTGGGAATTGAGACTCTTGGTGGCGTCTTCACAAAGATAATTGAACGAAATACAGCTATTCCTGTTTCTCGTAGCCAAGTCTTTACGACAGCTGCAGACAACCAGAACCAGGTTGAAATAATGGTTTTGCAGGGAGAGCGTCCTATGGCTGCTGATAACGTAAAGCTGGGAAGTTTCGTTCTTGACGGGATTCCTGCAGCACCACGGGGAATACCCCAGATTGAGGTCACATTTAATATAGACGTCAATGGAATTTTGAACGTATCTGCGAAGGATAAAGGAACAGGTAAGGAGCAGAAAATTACAATTCAGTCTTCAAGGCTTTCCGATGACGAAATCGATAAGATGACGAAGCAGGCAGAGGAAAACGAAGCAGAAGACCAGAAACGTAAAGAAGCGGCAGAAATTAAGAATGAGGCCGATGGCGTTGTATATCAGGCCGAAAAATTAATGAGAGATCACGGCGATAAAATATCTGCTGAGGAAAAAGGAAAAATTAATACGGCTATAGAAAATGTAAAGAAATCCCTTGAAGGTTCTGACTTAGAGAAGATGAAAGAGGCCAAAGAGGCTCTTATTAAACAAATTCAAGAGTTTTCCACTCGCTTGTATAGTCAGGCTGGAGCTGATTCCAATCCAGGCGCCGAAGAATCACAGCAGAGTGCAGACTCTGAGCAGGCTGGAGAAACAGTAGACGCTGAATTTAGTGATCAGAGTCAGGCGTAAGGGGTGATCTGAGGTGCCAGCTCCCGGTGCGCAGGAAGACTTTTATGAAATACTTGGCGTTCCCCGGGATGCCTCGGCTGCTGATATCAAGAAAGCCTATCGGCGGCTTGTTCGGAAGTATCATCCCGATGCGAATCCAGGGAACGCTGAAGCCGAAGAAAAGTTTAAAAAAATAAATGCAGCCTACGAAGTTCTGAGTGATTCAGAAAAGCGGGCTCAATACGATCAGTTCGGAACTGTAGGCGATATGCCGCCAGGAGGTAGTCCCTTTGATGGGTTTGGCGGAATGGGAGATGTCTTTGGAGATATCTTTGATAATATTTTTGGTGGCGGAATGGGTCGACGCCGTTCAGATCCTAGAGCTCCCCGGCGAGGATCCGACCTTGAAATGCGCCTTACAATTACGCTTCAGGATGCTGCCTTGGGAATTGATCATGAAGTAGATATACCAAGGTGGGAAACGTGCTCAAAGTGTAACGGTAGTGGAGCAGAACCTGGAACATCTCCTGAAACGTGTTCAAGATGTGGAGGAACTGGTCAGGTTGAAGTGCGTCAACAGACGCCTTTTGGTCAATTTGTTTCAGTGACCCCATGTCCTGAATGTGGAGGTACGGGGCAGATCATTCGAAATAAATGCTCAGAATGTCACGGAGAAGGACGTGTCAGAAAAACTCACCGGGTGAAAGTAAAGGTCCCGGCTGGAGTGGATACTGGAACGCGTCTTCGTATTCAAGGAGAGGGAGAAGCCGGTTTAAACGGAGGTCCGTCTGGAGATTTATACTTCGTTATCTATGTAGATGAGCATCCGGTCTTTAAAAGAGACGGAGCTGATCTACATAAAAAGGAAACCATAGCATTTCCCACTGCGGCTTTAGGCGGAGTGATCCATTTGGAAACGCTTATCGACGGTAAAGAAGAGCTTGATGTTCCTGCAGGTACGCAACCAGGAAAGGTCTTCCGCGTGCGAGGAAAAGGAATGCCTAAGCTGAGAGGTGGCCGAGGTCGTGGCGATTTGTTCGTACATGTAACGATAGAGGTTCCTACTCGGCTTACTGAAAAGCAAAAGGCTCTGATTGAAGGTCTAGCAAAAGAGATGGAGCTTGAAGTTAAAGACGAAGGACTTTTTGCGAAATTTAAAAATATTTTTGGCTCTTAACGAATCGGGGGGGCTGTCTTTGCGGCTCCCCGTTTTTTCCCTATATTTTCATAATGAAATGATTTAGAGGAGGACGAATAATGACCGGGGCAGATAGTTTCTGGTGGTATATAACACTTGAAGGAGGATCTGAGCAAGAAGAAGCACTTTCTTCTTTAGCAGATCTTTCTGGAGGGATAGGGTCAGAGGAACATGAAGGCTCTGGGAAAATTCGTCTTCGAATTTATTACCGAACGTCTCACGATCTCGGATATTGGCTCGAATTGCTTAATCATGTTTTAGAATCCTTCCCTGGAATAAGTGTAGTGGACATGGGAAAAATTGAAAATCGCCAATGGCATACAGAATGGAAAGAAGCCTTTCCTCCCCTTCCCGTAGGAGAGAAGTTTGTTGTATTGGCTCCTTGGCATCGTGGATCGGAACCTAACGATCGCATTCCCCTTTATATTTATCCTGGTTCGGCCTTTGGCACTGGATATCATGAAAGCACCCAGATTGCTTTGACACTTTTGGAACGTCACATGAAACCTCACTGGAATATAGCTGACATTGGAACAGGGTCAGGCATTCTTTTTATTGGTGCTATTCGACTTGGCGCTGGTAAAGTGTATGCAAGAGATCTTGATCCTGCAGTACTCAATGAAGTGTTGAATAATATGGAACTCAATGGCATTTATAAAGAAGAGGTGGATCTTAAAGAAGGAAATCTTCTTCAAGGTTTCGATCATACCGTAAATTTATTAATTGCAAATATTATAATAGAACCTCTTATGTCTATGATTCCTGATGTTCCCCATGCTTTATGCGATGGAGGAATTGCGATTTTCTCTGGCCTCCTGACGAAGGAAAAAGATACATTTATCGAGACGCTTAATAAGGCAGGTCTAAAAATTATCGATGAGCTTGAAAGAAACGATTGGTGGGGAGTGGCAGTAACTAAGAAATGATAAGTCAGCTCAAAGGGAAGAAAATTTGTATTATTGCTATGGGGTGTCGATCCAATCAGTCTGAGGCAGACTCCCTTGCTTCTATGTTGCAGGCTGCTGGGGCAGATATTGTAAGCGAGCCACCTTTTGACGGTGCTGTTCTGGTGACATGTACTGTAACAGCTGTGGCTGATAAAAAAAGTCGACAGCTGTTAAGACGCTTACGAAGGCAGGCACCACAAGCCGTTATCGTTGCTACAGGTTGTTGGGCTCAACAAGCTGAATCTCACCTCGCGCAAGTTTTAGGAGTTGACTTTCTTGTAGGAAACCGGCAAAAGTGGCAAATACCCTCTCTTTTCAGTATGGCCTTTTCGTCGAATCAGCCCATGGCTTTTACTGATATGAGAAGCGATGTCCTTCGTGATGCCCAATGGGATCATTTGTTTCAATATCACCCTCTTCTTCATAGCCGAGCCTTTGTAAAAATACAGGACGGATGTAATCATTTCTGCACATATTGTATTATCCCCTTTGTTCGGGGGAAGCCGGTAAGTCGTCCTCTTGATGATATCCTCAAAGAGGTCTGTTCAATAGTGGATTCAGGATGTTCTGAAATAGTGCTCACAGGAGTTCATCTTGGTCTTTATGGTAAGTATGGAGAGGTTTCACTTGGAGAAGTTGTACGGCAAATAGGAGCAATTTCTGGAGTGAAACGAATCCGCTTTGGTTCCCTTGAACCATTTGGGATAGATGATGAACTGCTTAGCTCTTTGGCAGAAACACCTCAATTTTGTCCTCATCTTCACCTCCCTCTCCAGAGCGGAGATGACGGAGTGCTAGAAAAGATGGCTCGTGGATATAGTGTAAATGACTATATGACTTCAGTAAAAAAGGTTCGTCGTTTTCTTGGCGATAATGTGCATATAAGTACGGATATTCTCGTAGGATTTCCAGGTGAAGACGAAAAGGCTTTTGCCAATACTCTTGCCCTAATGGAAAATGTAAAATTTGGTAAAGTACATGTTTTCCCTTATTCACGAAGAAAGGGAACAAAAGCTGCCTCTTTGGGAGGACAGATACAGCATGAAATAATTCAGGAGAGAGTGCATCGGGTTTTAGAAACTGGCGAAAAACTTCTGAATGAGTATTGTTCTCAGTGGATAGGTAAGACCTTCCCTATCCTAATAGAGGAGGCAGGAGAAAACGAATCTTCGGGATTAGCTCCCTTTTTTGTAAAAGCTGTTGTTCCCCGAAAGATGTCTGTCGGCCAAATAATTGAGGTTTCTCCACGTAAATATGCATCAGAGCAATTCTATGCATAAGGCCGATTCCTGAAAATGAATTCTTACACTGGTATAATGAATATAGATTAAGCGGAGTCTCAATGCTATAAGTGGAAGGCGGTCTGTTTGTATGGACTCTATGCTTGGGATAGATCTTGGAACTCGATATGCCCTGGCGGCCTGCAAAATTAATGACAAAGTTGAAGTGCTTTCGAATCGGTGGGGATTGAAAAAAACTCCCTCCGTTGTTTCGTGGGCATCCGAGGGGTGGCTTGCTGGCGAGGAGGCTGCTCGTCGTGAAGTGGCGTTTCCAGAGTACACATATTGGGACATGAAGAGGCATATAGCTTGTACCGGACCTATTCGATGTGGTCGGCGTACCTTCTCTCCAGAAGAACTGTTAGTCCCCCTTCTTTCGTTGGTCAGAGAGGATGCGGAAGCAACACTAACTCGTTTTATAACGTCGTGTGTCCTCACTGTTCCTGCTTCTTTTAATTTTTCCCAGCGACAAGCTGTTGCGCGAGCTGCGGATAAAGCTGGTTTTGAAGAAATAAAAATAATTAACGAGCCTACAGCTGCAGCGTTTGCCTATGGAAAAGAAGGGCTCTCTCTAATTTTAGATTTTGGAGCGGGAACTGTCGATGTCTCTGTAGTTGAAGCTGAACAGGGTATATGGCAGGTTTTAGAGAGTGTCGGTGATTCGTGTATAGGGGGAAGAGAAATTGATTTTCTTCTCGCTCGCATGCTTCAGAAACGACTTTCATTGATCTCTAAAACGTCAGCAGATAGTGAAGCGCTCTGGCGGTACCTCCTTGGTGAGGCGGAGAATATAAAAGTAGCTCTCTCGACGTGTTCTTCCTTTACGTGGTTGCCTTCCTTTGGAATTTGTCAGTCAAGCAAACCGATATTGATAAGAAGAGAGGAATTGGAGCGTCTTATGCGCCCCATGCTTCATAAAGTGGTTAATATAGTAAGTGAACTTTGGAAAAAGTACTCTCCTCAACGTCTTTTGCTTGTAGGCGGGAGCAGTCGCATACCTTTATTGCACTCAATGCTTGAAGAACGAGTTGCCCGACCTGATCACTTGAATCAATGTCCTGATGAGGCTGTTGCTATTGGCGCAGCTCTTTTTGGAGCAAGTTCAGAAAAACGTTTTTTGATAGATGTTCTTTCTCAAGATCTTGGTATCCGCTCTGCAACTGGCGATTTTGTTTCTGTTCTTCAAAAAGGCTCACCTCTTCCTTGTAAGGCTTCGAAAAGATTTATAAGCATTGCTAACGGCAGTTTGGATTTGCATATAATGCAAGGAACATCTGAGGGGCAGTTTTCAACATTAAATCAGGTAACGATCGACTTTCTTTCAGAAAAAGAAGAAGTTGAACTCTTTTTCTCCGTAGATTCTAACGGACTTCTTGCTATAGAGCTTCAAAGAAAAAATGGAGAGAGAATAGCAATTCCTGATATTACGGTAGAAGAATGTACGTTAAAGGAAAACCCTGTACCGCCGGAAATAAAAGATTTGGAAAAACGTTTAGCCCGTGTTTCTATTGCTCTACCTTCAGAGCAACAAGGCAGACTTTTGTCTCTTTTTAGTTCCGCCAGAACACTTTCCGATAAATCTATTTATGGGGATGCTGTAGCTATTCTTGAAGAGATGGTTCGTGAAATGGAGAGGGTTTCCCTATGACAGATATATCACTTCAGATCGAAGAAAGTCTGGCAATCCTTGGCGTTGCTTCTGGCGCTTCAATGAAAGAAATTCGCTCTGCTTTTAGACGCTTGGCACGCACATGCCATCCTGATATAGCAGGACCTCAGACGGCAGCAGAGTTTGAAAAGATTACGGCGGCATATCTTTTTTTGAAAAAGAAGGGAACCACTCTTACTCGCAAAGAAACAAAGATAACTAAAGATCGTTATACTCGTACGAAGCCAAAAAGAGAGGGTTTTAGAAAAGCTCAATCGCAACGTACAGAAAAAAAAGCGAATCCTGAAAAAATAAGGCATCTTCTTACAGAAAAAATAATAGTTGAAGCAGAAATAAAAATGGCTAGACTTATGGAGAAAGTTGCAGAAAAACAGGGGGAATCAGATTTTTATAGGTCACAAAAGAGACTTTTAAGTTCCCATCCTGAAGTTCGATCTCTGGCGGCATCTCTCCTTTTCAATCATTTAGATGAAAAAGGTGTCGTTGATTCTTTTGCTGAAATGATTCAAGCGTATCCTGAAGACGAATACGTGTTACAGTACATTTTTGATGGAATATATTTTCAGAACAGATTTATTCCAATTGCAGAAGCGGTAGCTGCAAAAGCTTCTCAGCTTACAGAGAAAGTAGCTCTTTCTTTTTTGCGCTGGATTGCACGCTTCGATAAACGTAAAATATATCTCGAACGTTTTCTTTCCCATCCATCGGAAGATGTTGTAGCGAAAGCTTTGACACGATGGCCTCATGGGAAAGGGCTTCCCGACGATTTAAGTTTAATTCGTCTTCTAAAGAAAGATAAAGAAGAAATTCTCGTTCCCCTTTTGCAAATATTGAGAAGAGAAGAAAATGTACCCTCTTGGACCATGACGAAAATAAAATTGCTTGCTCAATCTCATAGTGCAGCAAGTGTACGAGTTTGGGCGGGGTCTATTGTCCGGAATAAAAATCTGGTATAGAATAACGTGAAGCTGAGAGGTGGGTTTTGGTGAGCGAAAGTTGTCTTTTTTGTAAAATTATTAAAAAAGAGCTAAATGCTGATATCGTTTATGAAGATTCTAAGGTCGTAGCATTTAGGGATGTTAATCCTCAGGCTCCTGTTCATGTGCTTATTATTCCCAAAGAGCACGTTGGTTCATCAGCCGAAGTTAGCGAAAATAGTCTTTGGGCCGATCTTATGGCATCAGTAACGTATGTTGCCAAAGAGCTTGGCTTGAATAAATCCGGTTACAGGTTAGTTATTAACTGTGGTGCTCAAGCTGGACAAACAATCCCCCACCTTCATGTTCACCTGTTGGCGGGACGGTCGTTCCGCTGGCCACCAGGTTAGTCAATGTGGGTGGCACAGAAAGGGGGGATCCAGTATGACTACGATCATTCGGAAAGATAACGAGTCCCTAGAAGATGCGCTTAGACGTTTTAAACGTGAGGTTTCGAAAGTTGGAACCCTTCGCGAGGCACGTAAACGCGAACATTACGAGAAACCAAGCGAAGTGAAGAAAGCGAAAAGGGCCGAAGCGGCCAGAAAACGACGGGGCAAATCCAGGGGGTAATTTAAGGTGAGCAATCTGTCGGAACGTATTCAAAAAGATCTTGTGGCAGCGATGAAAGCGAGACAAGATATGGAACTTTCAACGTTGCGAATGTTGAAATCAGAAATACAGAAAGCCCAAACAGAAAAAGGGCGCACGACGGAACTTACAGACGAAGATATTGTGATTCTTATCCAACGTCTCATAAAACAGAGACATGAATCTGCAGAACAATATTCTGCCGGTGGAGCCGCCGATAGGGCTGCAGAAGAATTGAAAGAAGCTACGTTCCTTGAAGTTTATCTTCCTGAACAGCTTTCTGATGTAGAGCTTGATGAAATGATAGAGAAAGCTGCTGCTGCCTCAAAAGCTACGGGGCCCAAAGATATGGGGCGAGTAATGGGGCGTTTGATGGGGGAGATTCGAGGCCGGGCTGATGGGAAAAGAGTTAAAACCCGGGTTCAATCGTATTTGCAGTCTCTCGTTGATTAACTTTTGTATAAAAATAAAAGCCGGGTATAATACCCGGCTTTTATTTTTAATGTCACTTTAGAGGGGGACCCTATATGAGATGTCCTAAGTGTGGAGCAATGGAAACAAGGGTGATAGAGACACGTACTGCAGATGAAGGACGTGTCGTACGCCGTCGTCGCGAATGTCCCGAGTGTCTGGCGCGTTTTACAACGTATGAAAAAGTTGAAGAAAAAAAGACCCTGCGTGTTATCAAAAAAGACGGAAGCAGAGAATTTTTTGATAAGGAAAAAATTACAAGGGGGATTAGCAAAGCATGCGAGAAACTTCCAGTCTCCTTAGAGCAGATTGAGGAAGTAGCTTCTCGTATAGAAGAAAGTTTCCGTTCAAGTGGTTATGGGGAAATTCCAGTCTCTCTCATTGGAGAAAAAGTTATGGAAGAACTCAAGTTACTGAATAAAGTAGCATACGTCCGTTTTGCCTCTGTATATCGTGAATTTACTGACCTCTCAAGTTTCCAGCGTGAAATTTCACGTCTTTCTGACGAAAGAGAATAGTCTTTTTCTATATAATCGTCTCTCTAGTTAAAATTTATACCATTGTTTGATTGGATATTCGTGTATAATTACATTATCTTTCTGTATCTTATACTCATATATCTTTTTATTAATATGAAAAAGGAGGGGTTTGGTTTATGAAGCTGAGAAGAGTAGCATTGGCTCTGGCAATGGTTCTGCTTCTTACAGGGGGGGCTTTTGCCCAGGATACGATTCGTATCGGTGTCTATCTTCCCCTGACAGGGCAGAATGCTTTCGGTGGTCAGTTGGAGTTGGACGGCGTGAAAATGGCTCATGAAGAAATACCAGAAGTGATGGGAAAGAAAATTGAACTTATCGTTGTTGATAATAAGTCAGACAAAGTTGAGTCAGCAAATGCTGTTAAACGACTGATCGAAAAGGAAAAAGTTATAGCTATTATAGGAACCTATGGATCTTCTTTGGCTATGGCTGGTGGAGAAGTAGCAGAAAAAGCGGGAATTCCTGTTATGGGTACATCATGCACAAATCCTCTCGTAACCCAAGGGAAAAAGTATTATTTCCGTGCGTGCTTTATAGATCCTTATCAGGGCGCAGCTGCTGCAACATACGCAATTCGCGAACTTGGTATAAAGAAAGCCGCTGTTCTTGTTGATGTTTCTAACGACTATAGCGTTGGTTTGGCAGGATTCTTCAAACAGTCTTTTGCAAAACTGGGCGGAGAGATAGTCTCTGAACTTAAATATAACACTGGAGATCAGGATTTCACGGCTCAGCTTACTGAAATTATCAGTAAGAAACCTGGTATTATGTTTATTCCTTCTTACTTTGCAGAAGGTGCCATTATCATGAAACAGGCTGCTGAACTCGGAGCAGAGTTTAAGATAATGGGCGGAGATGCCATGGATAATCCAGAGATAGTTACTATTGGTGGAGAAGCGGTCGAAGGCTTTATGCATACAACTTTCCCATATGACCCATCTATGAAAGATATGAGTCCTCTTGCCAAACAGTTTACTGAGAATTGGAAAAAGGCTCACCCCGATAAAGATCCTAACGTCAATGCAGCGCTTGGCTATGATTCGTATCTTCTCGTTATCGATGCCATTAAACGGGCTGGAAACGCTGAGCCAGAAGCGATTACCAAGGCTCTGACCGAAACGAAAGACTTCCCCGGAGTAACAGGTAACACCACGATTAATGAGACTCACGATGCTGAAAAAGAAGTAGGAATTGTTATGATCAAGGAAGGTAAAAAGACATTTATAGGTACAGTGAAGCCTGAAATGTAAAATGGCCTTTCATGTCTCTTTTCAGTAAATTTTAATTTCTATAGAGGCAGGAAGGATAATTTCCTTCCTGCCTTTTCACAAGGGGGAAGTTGCTGTGAGCCTAAATATGTTTATTCAGCATTTATTTAATGCTATTACCCTTGGCTCTCTATACGGCCTTATTGCCATTGGCTACACTATGGTTTATGGAATTTTACGTCTTATCAATTTTGCTCATGGCGATATTTTTATGCTTGGTGCTTATTTTGTCTTTTTCTCTGTCACTCTTACTAAATTGCCGTGGGGAATAGCTGTTATTGTTGCTGTAATACTTTCGACTTTTTGTGGAATTTTGGTAGATCGTGTTGCATATCGTCCTCTTCGGAACGCGCCCCGTATCTCTGCTCTTATTAGTGCTATTGGCGTTTCTTTCTTTATAGAAAACCTTGGTCTCGTCATTTTTACTGGTCTTCCTAGACCAGTGGCTCGTCCCGATTGGCTTGTACGTGTCATCAAAGTTGGAGGAGTTAGAATTTTACCCTTAGCAATAGTCGTTCCTCTTGTAACATTTCTTCTTGTTATCGGGTTACTGTGGGTCGTGTATAAAACTAAACCAGGTTTGGCTATGCGGGCAATTTCCAAGGATATTGAAACGACACGTCTTATGGGCGTTTCCGTTGATAAAGTTATAGCCATAACTTTTGCTCTCGGTTCGGCCCTAGCGGCAGCATCGGGTATCATGTGGGCACTGCGATATCCTCAAATTAACCCCTTCATGGGGGTTATTCCTGGATTTAAGGCTTTTATAGCAGCTGTTTTTGGCGGTATCGGCTCTATTCAGGGAGCGGTTACTGGGGGAATGATTCTTGGCATTATTGAGATAATGGTTGTGGCCTTCTTCCCCGCTCTTTCTGGATATCGCGATGCATTTGCATTTATTCTTCTGATCGTTATCCTCCTCATAAAGCCTACCGGCTTAATGGGGGAGAAGTTGGAGGACAAGATCTGATGGATAAAAAGAAGAGAAATTTCATACTTAATTTATGCGGAATTGGCCTTTTGGCACTTTTTATGTACTGGGCACAGGGAAACCTTGATGGGTATAAAATTCAGGTAATCAATCTCGTGGCTGTCAATGCTATTCTTGCACTCAGCCTCAACCTGATTTATGGTTTCACCGGAATGTTTTCTTTGGGACATGCAGGATTTATGGCTATTGGTGCCTATGTTTGTGCCATATTAATCTTGAGTCCGGCTCAGAAACAGGCCTTATGGATTTTGGAACCAATTGTATGGCCCTTTTCTGTTATGAGCGCTCCTTTCCTTGTAGCAGTCTTAGCAGGAGGTCTCGTTGCTGGCTTTTTTGGTTTACTGATTGCTCTTCCGGTGTTGCGTCTTGGAGGCGATTACCTCGGTATCGCTACCCTTGGTTTTGCCGAAATTATTCGTGTAGTTCTGACGAACATAACACCAATAACAAATGGAGCTCTCGGTATTAAAGGAATTCCCTCCTATTCTAATTTGTGGTGGAATTATGGTTGGCTTCTGTTTACCCTTTACGTTATGGTGAAATTTATCAATAGCAATTTTGGTAATGTCCTCAAGGCTATCCGAGACGACGAAATAGCGGCCAAAAATATGGGGATCAATACCTTCAAATATCGTGTCATTTCTTTTACCATAGGATCATTTTTTGCTGGTATCGGCGGAGCTCTCATGGGGAGCCTTATTACAACTATCGACCCTAAGATGTTTATCTTCCTTTTGACTTTCAATATTCTCATGATTACCGTAGCCGGAGGTTTGGGATCCATTACTGGAAGTGTTTTAGGCAGCATCATTATCACCATATTGCTTGAATGGCTTCGTTTTGTGGAAAACCCCCTCACCATCGGTTCTTTTGAAATTCCCGGAATTCCCGGAATGCGAATGGTTATTTTCTCTCTAGCCCTTATTTTCATTATTCTCTTCAGAAGAGAGGGCATTATGGGAATGAGAGAATTGACCTGGGATGGTTTATTCGCTCGTTTCTCTAAAGGGGGAAAGACAGAATGAATCAGGTCAAAACAGTGCTTGAAACCAAAGAAATTACTATGCGTTTCGGAGGATTGACAGCTGTTAACTCCTTAAATATGGCAGTTCCCCAGGGAAGCATTGTCGGACTCATTGGTCCCAACGGAGCAGGAAAAACGACAGTATTCAATATGATTACCGGTTTTTATACTCCGACAGAGGGAAGCGTTTTCTTTAACGGCAATGAAATTACAGGACTTCCCCCATATAAAGTGTGCGAAACGGGCATTGCCAGAACGTTTCAGAACATACGACTTTTTACGAATGAAACTGTCTTGCAGAATGTAATGATAGGTTGTCACGTACGACAGAAAAGTAAATGGTGGATGGCTCCTTTTCTTATCCCGTCAATGATCAGGGAAGAGAAGGAAATTCGAGAAAAATCAATGAAATTGCTGGAGTCAGTTGCGTTGGCTCAACATGCGGATGAGCTTTCAAGTTCTTTACCCTATGGAGCGCAACGGCGTCTTGAAATTGCTCGTGCACTGGCCACTGAACCAAGCTTTTTGCTTTTAGACGAGCCAGCTGCAGGAATGAATCCCCTCGAAACTGTAGAACTCATGGCTTTTATTCGCAGAATCAGAGATGAATTCAACTTGACAATACTTCTTATAGAACATGATATGAAAGTAGTCATGGGAATCTGTGAATATATATGGGTTCTTGATTATGGGAAGCTTATTGCCGAGGGAGATCCGGAAGCAATACAGTCTAACCCTCGAGTTATCGAAGCTTACCTAGGAGAGGAGTACGCGAAAAATGCTTAAGGTTGAAGATCTTCACGTTTACTATGGCGGTATTCATGCTGTCAAGGGCATTAGTCTCGATATTCCACGAGGGCAGATTGTAACGTTAATAGGGGCCAATGGTGCAGGTAAAAGCAGTACGATCAGAAGTATTGCCGGCCTTGTTAAAACAGCTAAAGGTAAAATCTTATATACGAACGGCAACGGCATAGAAGAGAATATATTGGGCAAAGCTCCAGAAAATATTGTTAAAAAAGGAATTGCCATGAGCCCTGAGGGACGGAGGATCCTTCCCCATCTCACTGTTGAAGAAAATCTATTTTTGGGTGCTTATATACGTGACGATAAAGAAGGCATTCAAAAAGATATCGATCACGTTTATTCCCTCTTCCCTCGACTTAAAGAGCGCGCCTGGCAAAAAGGTGGAACTCTTTCTGGAGGAGAGCAGCAAATGCTTGCCGTAGGACGTGCTCTAATGAGCAGACCTGAACTTGTTATGATGGATGAACCTTCCTTGGGGTTGGCTCCCATGCTTGTTAAAGAAGTTTTCGATATTATTCAGGAAATCAACGCACAGGGGAAGACCGTTCTTCTTGTAGAGCAGAATGCCTTTGCAGCCCTTAAAATCGCCAACTATGCCTATATTCTGGAAGTGGGAAGCATTGTCCTTTCAGGTACGGGCGAAGAGTTGTTGAAAAATCCGCGAGTAAAAGAAGCCTATCTGGGCGGCTAAAAATAGTAGTATAATAAATTGTTATGAAAAGCAAGGGGACGGATGACTTGCCGTCCCCTTCTTTGTGTCATAATATTGAGATGCTTAGCAACAGAGAAAATTAGTTGAGGAGGCACCCGTTTAAATGTCTGCCCTGAATGTCCCAAATATGTTAAGTTTGCTACGAGTTTTTCTTTCTCCATTAGTTGTTATATTTTTGACTTTAAAAATAAGTACGCCTGTCCCTATCTTTGAAAAATTGGGAGCAAGCATTAGCTACGGAGATCTTATTGCAGGTTTCGTTTTCATCATAGCGGCTCTTACAGATACTGCCGATGGATACATTGCTCGTAAAAAAGGTATAGTTACGAATTTAGGCAAATTTATTGATCCCTTAGCAGATAAGATACTGGTTATTGCGGCATTAATATCGCTCGTTGAATTGCAGCGTTTGCCGGCTTGGATTGTTGTTGTGATTATCGCAAGAGATTTTATCGTTACCGGAGTTCGGCTTGTTGCTGCTGCTGAAGGAGTTGTTATTGCGGCATCTTCTATGGGAAAGTTGAAAACAGTAGGTCAGATTATTGCTATATCATTGCTTATTTTTAACTTGCCTGGCGGCCTTCCTGCAATGTGGATTGCAATGATCCTTACCGTCTGGTCTGGTATGGAATATCTTATTAAAGGGCGTAATATGCTTTTCGATGCTTCATAATCATGGAGAAAGAAGGGGTTTAACAATGACTTCTCATGTCATTCAATATGTTGATACGATTCAAGATCGAATCGTGAAGAGTTTGGCTGAACTTGTAGAATACCCTGCTGTTTCCCCCCATGAAGGAGGAGAAGGTGAGAATAGAAAAGCCCGTTTTCTGGAAAAACTTGCTCAAGAATTAGGTCTCTCTCATATCCAATGGCATAACGCTCCAGATGAACTAGCGCCAGAAGGATTCAGGCCTAATCTGGTTATACGCGTTCCGGGGAAAACTGATAAGAGGCTTTGGATTATTACTCATATGGATGTGGTTCCTGAAGGTGATCGCAGTTTATGGCAGACGGATCCTTTTAAAGCTGTAATCAAGGAAAATCGTATCTATGGCCGTGGTAGTAATGATAATGGTCAAGAGCTCATTGCTAGTCTGTACGCTGCCGCAGCCATGAAGGAATGCAATATTCTGCCTGAATATGAGACATATCTTTGTTTTGTTGCAGATGAAGAACTTGGCAGTGAGTTTGGAATTCAATATCTTATAGAGCAGAATCTTTTTAAAGAGGATGATCTGATTATCGTTCCTGATGGTGGGAACGATCGGGGAGATTTTGTAGAAGTTGCCGAAAAGAGTATCCTATGGCTTCAGTTTACAGTAGAAGGACAGCAAGTTCATGCGAGTAGGCCTGATTTAGGATTAAATGCGTGTCGCATCGCGAATGCCTTTGCTACGGAACTTGACAAGGCTTTTCATAACGCTTTTCCTGAAGAGGACAATCTTTTTACACCACCTTTTTCCACATTCGAACCTACACGACGTTTACCTAATGTAGGAAACGTCAATACGATTCCAGGTAAAGAAACATTTTGTTTCGACTGTCGCATTTTACCCTCTGTGAATGTAGATGATGTTTTAAATGTAGTTTCCCAAGTAATTAGCCCAATAGAGAAAGAGTATGGAGGAAAGATAAAATTGACTGTTCTTCAGAGAACGGATTCTACCCCCCCAACTCCGCTAGATGCTCCAATCGTTCAGCTGCTTACCAAGGCGATTAAAGCCGTTTACAGTTTTGATCCCGAGGTGGGTGGCGTTGGAGGAGGAACGTGTGCTGCATATTTTAGAAAAGAGAATATTCCTGCTGTTGTTTGGGCTCAGGAGGCAGATGTAGCTCATATGCCTAACGAATATTGTGAAATTGAACATCTGATAAACGAAACCAAGGTTTTTGCCCTCTTAATGGCTGGTGTAGAATAAAAACAAGGGCGGAGGAATAAGAGCCTCCGCCCATATTTTATTTTAAGTGAAAATACTTTTGACCCACTCCTTTGTTACAGCATATAATGTTTTTTTGTGGAATGATTATTGCAAATATTTGTAGAGGTGAAGTGAATGTTTAATGGCTTAAAGCGCGTTCTGGGGTTGGACCCTAATGAACGGGCGCTCAAGAGATATCGCCAGATTGTTGATGATATCAATGAACTCGAAGCGGAAATGACGGCGAGAAGCGATGACGAGCTTCGTTCCTTGGTTACAGATTATAAAGAGCGTCTCAATAATGGTGAAAGTCCAGATGATCTATTAAAAGAAGTTTTTGCCTTGGTGAGGGAAGTTTCACGTCGAACCCTTGGTCTTCGCCATTTCGATGTGCAGCTTATGGGAGGCATTGCCCTTCACGAAGGAAAAATAACTGAAATGAAAACAGGAGAAGGAAAAACTCTTGTTGCTACTTTGGCCGTTGTCCTCAATGCACTTTCTGGGCAAGGTGTTCATGTCGTTACAGTAAACGACTATTTGGCGAGACGTGACGCTGAATGGATGGGGCCCATATATCATTTTTTAGGCCTGTCTGTTGGTGTTATATACGCCTATATGGATCAGGAAGAGCGTAAAAAAGCCTATCTTTCTGATGTGACATACGGTACAAACAGTGAGTTCGGTTTCGATTATCTGCGAGACAATATGGCTGTTTCCCAGGAACAGCTTGTTCAACGACCTCACCATTTCTGTATTGTTGACGAAGTCGACTCTATTTTGATCGATGAAGCGCGAACGCCTCTTATTATCTCAGGTCCTTCTGAAGACAACGTAGAGATGTACAACACAGCAGACCAGATAGCGAGACAGCTTAAAGAAGGTCCGGATTTTGAGAAAGATGAAAAAGAACGGAATGTCTCCATTACAGAAGAAGGAATAGCGAAGTGTGAGAAACTGCTGAAGATGCCAGGGCTTTTTTCTGACGCGGCTCATTCTGATCTGGCTCACAGAATCGTGCAGGCAATTAAGGCTCATGTGCTTTTTCAGAAAGATGTACACTATGTCATCAAAGATGGTGAGATTGTAATAGTCGATGAATTTACAGGCCGTCTTATGTTTGGACGTCGCTACTCAGATGGATTGCATCAGGCCATTGAGGCGAAGGAAAAAGTTAAAGTCGGAAGAGAGAGTCAAACCCTTGCTACCATAACTCTTCAGAACTACTTCCGTATGTACCAGAAACTGGCGGGAATGACAGGTACGGCTATAACCGAAGCAGAAGAATTCAAAGAGATTTACGGACTTGAGGTTATTTTGGTTCCTACGAATAAGCCTATGGTTCGTAAAGATCTTCCAGATGTCATCTATCGTACGTCTTTAGAAAAATTTCATGCTGTTGCAGAGGAAGTTGCAGAGACTTATGAGCAGAAGCAACCTGTACTTGTAGGCACGACGTCAATAGAAAATTCTGAACATATTAGCAAACTTCTTAAAGCACGTAAAATTCCTCATCAGGTCTTGAATGCCAAGTACCACGAAAGGGAAGCCCAGATTGTGGCCCAGGCTGGACGAGCTGGGGCTATTACCGTAGCTACAAATATGGCAGGACGTGGAACAGATATTGTTTTAGGAGGAAATCCAGAATTTTTGGCCAAAGAGACCCTTCGAAAAGAGGGCGATGAAAATGCTCAGAACACTAAGCATTATGAAGAACTACTCGAAGAATATCGAAACATTTGTGCAGAAGAGCGCGATCAGGTTCTCAAAAGTGGCGGCCTTAAAATTATTGGAACGGAGCGTCACGAATCGCGAAGAATCGATAATCAGCTGAGGGGACGAGCAGGTCGTCAGGGCGATCCTGGTTCCAGCCGCTTCTATCTCTCTTTGGAAGATGACCTCTTAAGACTTTTCGGGTCTGATCGTATTCATGGACTTATGGAAAAGCTTGGCATGGAAGAGGGAGAAGCTATTGAGCATAACCTTTTGACGAAAGCTATTGAGTCGGCACAGAAAAAAGTAGAGCAGATGCACTTTGACATTCGTCGTCAGCTCTTGGCATACGACAACGTTATGAATCAACAGCGTGAAGCTGTTTATGGTGAGCGACGCCAGATTCTTACGGATAAAGATATTATTGAGCATACATGGGAAGTTATTCAGGGCGTTATAGGTGATGTGTTAGACCACTACTTCCCCGAAGATGGGGAGGCGGAGCCAGAGAGAGCTGCTTCAAAGTTAAAAAGTATCTTTGGTCCAGGGCTTGACTCCTTTTTGAAAGATGTAGATAGCCGCCGTCTTTTGCCAGAGGCCTCTGAACAGATAAAACAGGAAGTCGAAAATCGCTTCAGGATAAAGATAAAGAATCTGGGATCGGCAATTTCTGACGAACTGATGCGTTTTATTGTTCTTCACACGCTAGATAGCAGTTGGAAAGACCACTTACTTGCAATGGATGAATTACGGAGAGGAATAGGCCTTCGTGCAATTGGTCAAAAAGATCCTCTGCTTGAATATCAGTTCGAATCGTATAATCTTTTCCAGGCAATGATGGAAAGGGTAAGAGAATCTATTGCTGAACTTGCTTTCAGAGTAACAGTAGTTTCAGAGGAAACGCGGAGGACTCCTGATCGGAGGAATCTTAGGGAAAGTAGAGATTTCACTCTTCCTTTCCCTTCAGAAGAGGTTCCGGGAGCTCAGGTTGGTGCCGAAAAACCTCAACCAATACGAAAGGGTCCCAAAGTAGGGCGCAATGATCCGTGTCCATGTGGCAGCGGAAAAAAGTATAAACACTGCTGTGGCAAAAACGCCTAAAATGAGGAGGAAAATAAGTATGGGCCGAACTTTTACTAAAGCAGCCCTGGTGTTTGCTGTGTTTTGTGCATGTATAGCGGGAATGTTCCTATTACAGTCTCCGGCAACGGCCTCCACTGAAATCAATATTCGGAGACTTGTTCAGGAAGCCCCCGATTTTTCTCTCTACGGAAACGCACAGGGAATAGTATGGCTGAAAGAGTATCATTATACACTGCTTGCCGATGGAAGCATGCAGACAGACGTCACATGGGCTATCCTTGTAAAGGAAACCATTGATGAGTCATGGCAGAATTGGTCTCTTATTGTTCCCGAAGGAGGGAACATTTCCATCGAAAAAGCCGAAGTATACGATCCCGCCTCAGCTATGTTATTAACTAAAGCTGACATAACAACTACAGAATCTGAGGGACGGACTTTCTACCGTGTTAAATTTCCGGCACGGGATGAAGTTCTTTGGGTTCTTTCGTACAGGATTACTTCCCCTCGAAAATTAGGTGTGGACGGATACGTAAAAACAGGAATATCTTTGCCTCAATGGGAGCAGAAGATTACTGTAGATGTTCCTTCAGGTTCTTCTTTTACATGGCTTTCAAGTGAGAATGAAGCACCAAGTCTCGAGAAAAAAATGGGTCGCGACAGATACGAATGGCATATTGTCAATCGCCCCGTATGGAGAGATACTTCTCTTTTGAGTTCTTTCGAACCTTTTATAGCTTTTAGCCTTCAGCAGGGGAAAATTCCTTTTTATAAACTCTTGCAGTCTACAGAAGACGTTGTTGTTCCAGAGGCACCAGATAGTGTCATTTCAATGGGACGTGGAGCTAATCGTGTAAAAGCAGGAGAAGATATTATTCAGTTTGTCAAAAATCACCCATCTTTCCAAGATAAAGCTGCTCATAATGTAGTCCGATCGAAAATTCCAAGTGACGGGCCGTGGTCTGAATGGGAAAAAGCGCTAATTCTTTGTAAGTGGTTGCCTTTGGCAGGTTGGCAAGTTAATCTAAAGTGGATTACCCCTACGGAAATTACTGAAGAGACTCCCATTACAAGGGGACTTCTTCTCAAACCGGTTGTTGAGGCAAATATCCCTGGGGGTGGCCGTGTCTACTTTGATGTAGAACAAGGTCTCTCTTTAGGCGAAACACCTCCATCACTTTGGGGAAATAGAGTTTACGGACTTGTGAATAAAGAAATTGTATCTGACGTTATTCAAGGTGGAGGTGCAGCAGACCACCGACTTTCTCTTAGATGGGACCTTGATTTGGAGGAGTCAGGTTTTTTGGTGGGAAAACTTTCCTTTTTTGTAAGAAATGGGTGGACAGGGCTCTTTTTCTCAGGGAAAACGCCTACCCTTGAAGAAGCGGCTTCTGTTCTATCTAGCTGCACTGGGTTACAACTTGATAGTAGTAAAGGAGAAATCAAGCAGCTTAAATATGGTTTTGAGATACGGTTCCCCGTACGAATGCTTGGAGCCATTACGGGTTCTGAAGGTCACCAGATGCTCGTAAAACTTCCTGTTTTTGTCCCGGCATGTTTGCGAGAACTTTCTTCGGTACGTCCGCCGTATTCACTACGTTTTCCTTTTGCTGTCGAGGCTGAATATGAGCTGAGTTTGCCATCATCAATGAATGTACTCACACTTCCAAGTACGTCTGATAGAGATATGGGTAAAGTAAAGTATTATGAAGATATGACATATAGAAAGAAAAAACATGTTATTCGTGGTAGCGCCAGAGTTGTTGTCTCTTCTGATCGTATAGACGGGGCATTAGCTTCAGCACTGAACGAGTCTCTTCGTCGTTTTGCTGATTTTAATGCCAAGACATTGGCCCTGCGCGCCAAATAAGATTTTTAGAGATTTCCGGAGGTGTAAGAATGGCTGATGTACTCGTAACTCTTCGCCAACTTCTTAATGATTCCATACGATCAATGGCGGAGGAGCAAAACATTCAACTTGAAAATCTTCCTGACTTTGTGATAGAGAAGCCAAAAAATGAAGATCATGGTGACTGGGCAACAAACGCAGCTATGCAATTGGCTCGCATATTTCACAATAGCCCGAGAAAATTGGCAGAACAAATAGTAGATCGTCTTGCTGATTGCGATTATTTTACTTCTGTTGAAATTGCCGGACCGGGGTTTATTAACTTCAGGTTGTCTCAGAAATGGATGGGCGAGGTCTTAGAAGAAATACTTACGCTTAAAGATCAATACGGTCGTCAGAATGTGGGGCAGGGCGAAAAAGTTCAGGTTGAGTTTGTAAGTGCAAATCCTACAGGACCTCTTCATGTGGGACATGGACGGGGTGCCGCTGTTGGTGACATTATCGCTAAGATAATGGATTTTGCAGGGTGGAATGTTCAGAAAGAGTACTACATCAATGATGCCGGCTTGCAGATGAAAATATTGGGCACATCTACTCAATCACGTTACTTTGAACTTCTTGGTCATAAAGATCGCGCCCCATTCCCGGAAGATGCGTATAAAGGTGAATACATTTACGATTTAGCCCAAGAAATTATTGATAAGGAAGGCGATCGTTTTCTTTCCTTGCCTTTAGAAGAGAGCATGGAGTTTTTCCAAACTTATGCTGCAGGACATATTTTAGAGGGTATAAAAAAAGATCTTGCAGATTTCGGCGTTCATTTTGACGTATGGTTCTCCGAAAAGAGCCTTTATGAACGAAATTTGGTGCCGGAAGCCATGGATACTCTAAGGAAACATGGCTATGCTTACGAGCAGGACGGAGCGCTCTGGTTCAAAGCGACAGCCTTTGGGGATGAAAAAGATAGGGTTCTCATTCGCAATAATGGCGTGCCAACATATTTTGCATCAGATATTACGTACCATATGGAGAAGTTTGGCAGAGGTTTTGAACGAGTTATCGATATATGGGGAGCGGATCATCATGGGTATGTTCCCCGTATGAAAGCGGGAGTAGAAGCCTTAGGGAAGGATAGGGAGAGTTTAGAGGTCGTTCTGATTCAGTTCGTCAACCTTTTGCGAGGTGGCGAACAGGTTGCAATGTCAACTCGTTCTGGACAATTCGTAACGTTAAGAGACGTTATCAATGAAGTAGGAGTTGATGCAACCCGCTACTTCTTCGTTATGCGCCGAAGTGACAGTCACCTTGATTTTGATCTTGAGCTGGCGAAGCAATCTTCCAATGAAAATCCCGTTTATTATGTTCAATATGCTCACGCTCGAATTTGCAGTGTTTTAAAAGAAGCTGAAAACCGTCAAATAAAGCTGTACGGACTTGAAGCTTTAAACACAGAACTTTTGACTTCCGATGAAGAGAAGAAGCTGGTGAACCGTTTATCCCTCTTCCCTCAGGAGGTTCGGAGAGCAGCTATAGATCGTGCTCCTCATGTTATTGTAAATTATGCCTATGATTTGGCGTCTGACTTCCATTCCTTCTATAACGCCAATCGTATTCTTGGGGAGCGCCCAGATGTTATGAATGTTCGGCTTTTACTTGTCTTAGCATCAAAATACGTTCTTTCTCGTTCTCTGAGCCTGCTTGGCTTAAACGCTCCAGAAAGGATGTAGACATTTGCCGCGGTTACGGTGGGTTCTTCTGGCTATTGTTTTATCTCTCATTGCGGCTATCATGGGAACTGCCTATATCGTGGAATTACGAGAGGTTCATCGCTTGTCTGCATTGGTAGATAAGCGAATGGCTCTTTTAATGCAGAAGAGCCAGATCATTCAGGAATACAAAGAAAAAATTGAATTTTATAAAACGCCGGAGGGAATGGCGCATTTAGCGAGAGACCAATATAATCTGGTTTTCCCCGGTGAGAAAATTTATAAAATTGTAGTAACGTCGGATGATATATTGCCCGAGAAGAAACAGTAGCGTATAATACACGGGCATGTGTCCCTGTCCCTTTATTAATAAAAGGGACCAATTAGACCAAAGGGAGGAGGTGAGTTGCGTGCGACCGTACGAATTGATGGTTCTTGTTAATGCCGACCTTGAAGATCCCAAAGAGGAGATTGCAAAGGTAGAAGAGGTCGTGCGAAACCTCGGTGGAGAGCTTTCGAAAACTGACATATGGGGAAAAAGAAAGCTAGCATATCCAGTTAACGAACACACCGATGGTTTTTATGCCGTTTTGACCTTCAAGCTCGTTTCAGACGAAGTAACTGAGCTTGAACGTTTACTGAGTCTTCGACAGAATGTATACCGGCATATGATCGTCCGTCTTGACGAAGAATAAGGAGGAGATCTTTTGGCCAGGGGATTCAATAAAGTCATACTCATGGGGAACTTGTCCCGAGACCCAGAAATACGATACACAGCTTCCAAGCAAGCAGTAGCGCGGTTGAATGTAGCCGTTGATCGCCAGTGGAAGGGGCGAAATGGTGAGATTCAAAACCAGGTCGACTTTATTCCTATCGTTGTATGGGGAAGCCAGGCTGAAAACTGCGAGCGGTATCTTAGAAAGGGTCGTCCTGTTCTTGTTGAGGGACGTCTCCAGGTACGGAGCTACGAAGACAAGTCTGGCGAACGCCGTTGGGTGACGGAAGTAGTTGCTTCTTCGGTTGTCTTCTTAGGTAGTGCCCCTCGAGATGACGATAACAAAGGAAACCACTCTAGTAGCGGAAGCGATGACTTTGGTAGCATCCGTGACAGAGGTTTCGATGGAGAAGAGTTCCCTCTGGATATCTCCGAAATGGGAGAGACTGATTCCGGAGATGATGAAGCAGATATTCCGTTTTAGGGAGGAGGAACATCAATGGCTGTAAGTGGTGGCGCTTCAAAGGGCGGAAACAGAGGTCCGAGAAGAGGCGGCAAGAGACGGCCAAAGGTTTGTTTTTACTGTGTCGACAAAATTGATCACGTTGACTATAAAGATGTAGAACGCCTGCGGAAGTACGTAAGTGAACGGGGCAAGATTATGCCAAGACGTGTTACCGGAAATTGCGCAAAGCATCAGCGTCAGCTGACAATAGCGATTAAAAGAGCTCGTTTTATGGCACTTCTGCCCTACGCCTTAGATTAAACGGCAAAATAGAGACTTTTCCAAGGGGGGTAGCTGCGGCTTCTCCCCTTGTTTTTTCGGCACAACTAGTGCATGAAAGGATGTTTGTGTGTGACACCGACGAGAAGCCTCGTAGAATCATCCCTTCTTGTAGGGTTGGCTGTGGTCCTTTTTTTGGCCGCACAGTTTCTACCGGTTGTGGGGATTGGTTTTTCCTTTCTTTGTCCGGCTCCTCTGGTGGTAATGGGTCTAAGACATGATTTTAAGAAAGCTCTGCTGGGTGTTGCTGTAGCGACAGGGCTTGTCATGATCTTCATGGGACCTCTGGGAGCACTCTTTTTCCTCCTTGGTTTTGGCGTATTGGGAGTAGGTCTTGGCCAATTGGCAAAGCGCCTTCATCGAGGAGTGGAAATCCTTCTCTATGGCATACTCCTTTCTCTGGGAAGTAAATTGCTTCTTATGGTGATAGCGAGTAAAGTTATGGGAGTAAATCCTTTTTCTGTTGATCCTGTAGAGATTGAGAGTATGTTGAATAAAGTATTTGCTTTTTATGCGGGAAAAGGGTTATCGCAAGAAACTATCGAATCGATGAAGCAGCAGATGATGATGACCTTGAAAATTATCCCTCTCGTTTTCCCGGCTTTGCTGACTCTTGCTGCATCAGTGGATTGCTATTTGAGTTATGTTATTAGCGGGGCAGTAATCCGACGTATCGGGAGTGGCACTCTTCCTCCGTTGCCTTCTTTTTCAAACTGGAGATTCCCCAAAAGCATTTTCTGGGCTCTTCTTGTCTCCATACTGTTTTCCATGTTAGGAATGCAACAAGGGGAAGCAAGTCTTATGTTTCGTATGGGAATGAATCTAAAACTTTTGATCAATATTCTTTTTTTACTCCAGGGACTGTCCGTCATCTGGTATTATTTTTCATTGAAGGGTTTGGGATCTTTTGTGAGATGGGTTGCTGTTATTTTAGTTCTCTTTGTTCCCTTCCTTTCAACAATTGCATTGATTCTTGGTGTATCTGATATGTGGTTTGATTTCAGGTCACGAATCAGGAGGTAATAGCAATGAAGGTGATCTTGAAAGAAGATGTTTCGAAACTTGGTCGTAAGGGAGACCTTGTTGAGGCCTCCGATGGATATGTTCGTAACTATCTTATCCCTCGAGGTTTAGCAGATGAAGCTACTCCTGCTAAAATAAAAGAGTGGCAGAAAGAAAAGAAGACTCAAGAGAAAAAGGAAGAAAAACTTTTGGCTGAAGCCGAAGAGAAATGCCGTTGGTTGCAGGGGAAAAGAATCGTTGTAAAGGCGAGTGCCGGCGATAGCGGAAAACTTTTTGGCAGTGTTACTAATGCTCATGTAGAAGAGGCATTAAAGAAACAACTGGATGTGTCTATTGACAAGAAAGATATCAAATTGGATGAGAACATCCGAAATACAGGAGAGTATTCCTTTACTGTAAAGCTCTATTCAGGAGTAGAAGCTCGTATGACAGTTAAAGTCGAGGCTGAATAGTTGTGACTGAGACCATTTATGACAGAGTGCCTCCAGCGAGTCCGGAGGCTGAGCGTGCTGTGTTGGGGGCTTGTCTCGTTGACAGAGAAGCCCTCAATACGGTAATAGAGATTTTAACTCCAGAAGATTTTTATGATTTGACTCATCGTGAAGCTTACGATGTGGTTTGTGACATGGCGCAGCGAAATAAGCCTGTCGACGCTTTGACATTCCTTGAAGAAATTAATCGCCGTGAACTTGATAAAAAAATTGGTGGGCAGCCCTTTATAGCAGGACTTGTCAATGGGGTTACGACGACGGCTAATGCGGAATATTATGCTCTTATTGTTAAAGATAAGGCAATACATCGGCGTCTTATTTCTGCGGGTAATAAGATCGTACGTCTTGGTTATTCTGAGGAATTGGAAGTAGACGAGATCCTTGAAGAATCTGAAAAAGCAGTTTTTGAAATTGCTCAAAAGAGGAATAGAACGAATTTCAGACCAATATCTGATGTTTTAGGCAAGACATTCCAGATTATTGAAGAGCAATATCGTAAGTCAGATCAGGACGTAACAGGTTTCTGCACTGGTTTTTATCAGTTTGACAGAATAACGGGAGGATTCCAGCCGGGAAGTTTGAATATTATTGCGGCTCGTCCGTCTATGGGTAAGACAGCCTTGGCTTTGAACATGGCGCAGTATGGTGGTGTCGATCGTCATGATCCTGTATTGATCTTTAGCCTTGAAATGAGCGCTGAACAGCTTGTTCAGAGAATGCTTGGTTCTGAAGCCAAGGTCAATATTCATGATATACGTAACGGGTCGTTTGCAGAAAATGATTGGGATAAACTTGCGGATGCTGCTGGACGGCTATCTCAAGCTCCCATCTTTATTGACGATAGTTCAATGCTCTCTACTCTTGAGTTTAGAGCCAGAGCGCGACGTTTTAAATCCCGTTTTGAAAATTTGGGACTTATCGTTGTCGACTACTTGCAGCTTATGAGTTTCGCAAGGCGAATTGATAGCAAACAGCAGGAAGTTGCTGAAATATCACGAGCTTTAAAAGGAGTGGCACGAGAGCTTGATGTCCCAGTTGTTGCCCTTTCTCAGCTTTCACGAGCTGTTGAGCAACGAAACGATAAAATGCCTCAATTGTCAGATCTTCGAGATAGTGGAGCAATAGAACAGGATGCAGACTTGGTTATGCTTTTATATCGTCCCGGTTATTATGATACGGCAGCTGCTCCAGAAGAAGAAGATAATAGGGCTGTTATTCGTATAGCGAAGCATCGTAATGGACCTACAGGAGATGTCGATCTTGTCTTCTTGAGGGAATATACGAGGTTTGTAAATGCTGAAAGAGGATATATGTAAGGTCCTTCTTTCAGGGAGATTGACTATATATGGAGGAACGATATGGCAGGCATGATGAATTTTCTTCGAAATGAATCATTGCTGCACGGGATGAAAAACGAGACGGCTAACGATCAAAAGCGGCGATTATGTGATTTGCCTATAGATCAGATACGACCGAATCCCCTTCAGCCGCGGCAATATTTCGATGAAGATGATCTGCAAGAACTAGCTACGTCTATTGCAGAACTCGGAGTAATACAGCCTGTGGTCGTTTGCCAGGTAGAGAATGGTTATGAACTCATAGTGGGGGAGCGACGTCTTCGAGCCGCTAAACGAGCCGGACTTTCTGTAATCCCGGCAATCATAACGGAAGTAACGCCGACAGACCAACAGGTTATTGCTCTCGTAGAAAATATTCATAGAAGTAATCTTTCTTCAATAGAAGAAGCTCGATGTCTACAGGATATCTTGCAACGTACAGGCTGGAACCAATCGTATCTTGCACAGCGCCTTGGACGTTCTCAGTCTGCTATTGCAAATAAACTTCGTCTTCTTAAATTAGAAGATGATGTGCAGACTATGGTTCTTGAGGGAGAGTTAGGGGAACGTCAAGCGAGAGCTCTCGTTGCTCTTGAAGGAGACGTTCAAAAAGAATGGGCACAGCGTATCGTCGATGAAAAAATTCCTGCAAAAGATGTAGAAAAGCTTGTTCGTCAGGAATCGTCTAAAACAGATACGCTTAAAAGTAATAGAACAACTCAGGAAAAGAAACAGAAGGGATTAAGTTTTGCCGGACCAGAAGGGCCGACAGGAGAGCTTCTTAAAGATTTGGCTTTATTGGTGGAGCAAAGCCGCCGGCGAGGAATTCCTGTTGTCTGGAAAGTTAAGGAGCTCGCTCAGCGGCAGCTTATTGTTGAAATAGCTGTAGATTTGAAAGAACAAATTGTGAATGATGAAGAAAAGGCTTTGTCCCATGAAAGCAAGTAACAATATTGAATCGTTTTTTGCATCTCAAAGCCCCTCATTTTTAATGGAGGGCTTTTTATTTTGTTGTTTTGGAATGGTTCTAATCTTTCCAAATATGATCTTTTCAGGTGATTATTGGTATCAGACGTTACATTTGATGAAATGGTTTTTTGCTTTTGTCCCCATAGCTATGATGGTTATGGTTTTATGGATCTATTCATTTCGGAGTCATATTTCTTTTACAATAGATTTTTTTTCGATATTATGGTTTATTTTTCTACTCTATATGGCGATACAACCAGTCTTCATTGAAATATCTTCCATCCCTTCTTTTATAAGGGGCTATGTTTTTTTTGCTAGCCTCTTTGCTCTTTATTGCTTAACTCTAAACTTTTTTAAGGAAACGATGCTCTCTTTTATATTATGGGGGAGTAGTATCGCCGGCGTTCTCAGTGTCTTTTTTGCTGAGTTGCAGTTGCTTGGAATAAATGGGGTTTTCCCCTTTATTCTCAACACTCCTGGACACTATATTGCCAATACTGGGCAGCAGAATATGTTCGGCATATGGCTTGCTCTATGTGCTCTCAATACCATGTTTCTTTACATAAAGAAAAAATCTTTTAACTCAGGAATCATTGCCCTTTTCTTGTTAGCAATTATTGAATGGGGTCTTTGGAATACAACGAGTCGTTCTGCTATTTTCGGAATGGCAGCGGGGATTTTTTTCATGTTGATTATGGCTCTTCGGACGCAGACGAAAGAGACACTCAAAAGGACTTTTGCTGTAGTTTTTATTTTCCTCCTCGTCATGGCTGGAATTGTGGAAATTAACAAGGGGCGCATAGGAACGCTGAAGGATAAATTTAAAGATATCCTTGACCATCCTACGTCTGTAGCCAAGCGAGATAGCATTTGGCTCACGTCATGGACCATGTTTCGCTCAACCCCCGTTTCAGGAGTAGGCCTTGGCCAATACAAATGGCACTATCTTGAAGCCCAAAGAGAAATGAGGCATTTGCGTCCGGAAAAAACATGGCAATTTACGTACTGGGCGCACAATGAATATCTGCAATGGATATGCGAAACAGGCGTTATTGGGGGAGGCTGGCTTCTTCTTTTAGCAAGTTGGTGGTTATGGAATTTCACAAGACTTTTATTGAGAAAACGATCCCTCTCTTATGAGGCGTTCTGGGGAATATCTATTTTGGCGCTTATATTAGGAACAGCTCTGTGGACGCGGCCTTTCCATCGTATCGAGGATGCAGTGTGGATATCTGTTGCTTTCGGAGTTGCCAATAGGGAAATTTTCCTTTTTCAGCCTCTTCTTTCCTTCTCTGAAAAGGGACAAAAAATTTTATTTACCTTCGCGGGAATGTGTGTATTGTCGGCGCTCCTCTTTTTCGGACATGGCCTTTATGGCGATCGTCTCGTCAGTCTTTCTCTTGATAGCGAGAGTGCTGAAAACAAAAAAAATTATCTGGAAAAAGCCGCAACATCCCTTATGGTGCAAGATATAGCAGAAAAAAAATTAGCTTACTATTATTTGAACTTAGGTGAGAATCATGAAAATCCCGAATTAGTTGCTATTGGTCTCAATCGCCTTTACAACGTTTTTAAGCAACAACCTCACAGTAGGGAGCTTTCAGTTCTTCTCGATTGGGGGAAAAAGCTAGAAAACAAAACTCTAATTCAGGAAATGTCATCTTTTATTCAGTAAACACTATGGGGCAGAGAAAATATTTTCTCTGCCCCATAGTATTATTAATCGTTTTATGGAATGTACAGTAAATCCCTATATGTAGGATAGGGCCATACGCTAGCTGCCGTAATGGATTCAGCTGCGTCACACATGCCTCGAATAGCTTCATAGAGAGGCAATCCTTCTTCTGTGAGAACCTGAGCCTGTTTCTCAAGCGGCATTTCTTGAATAGACTGACGCAAATTGTCCAGACGTTCGATAGATGTTAGAAGCCCGCTCTTAAGTGATCCTAGGCGTTCTACGAATTTAAACCATGGCTGTGTATCGATAGCTCCCTTTCCTTCAAAAGAAGAGAGGGATTGTCCTTCTAGAACAATTTGTTTCGTCAAAGCTGGTAAAATACCTTCCCAGACCATGGAGTGAAGAATGCCCATCTCGATTTCAACAGTTTTTACGTATTGCTCAAGTCGTATTTCATAATATGCAGATGTCTCTCTATCTGTCATAACATGTAAATCAGACAAAAGCTGGCGATGCTCAGGAACAAGATAGAGGGCAAGAGCTTCCGGGGTACTGTTTGCAATAGTCAAGCCCCGTCTTTTTGCTTCATCGTGCCATTCCTGACTATATGCGTTTCCTTCGAAGCGAACATTTTTACTTTCCTGAGCTGCGTAACGAATAGCTTCAAGGGCTGCATCTACAACGTCCCCACCGCCAAGTCGGGACTCTATCATTGAGCATATCTGATCTAATCCCCACGCCCAGATACTCAAGATCATGGTAAGAGGTCCGGCTATGGATTGAGATGCACCAGGTGCACGGAATTCAAACTTGTTACCTGTGAAGGCTAATGGAGCAGTTCTGTTTCTATCTGTATTATCTACGCTGACTTCTGGTAGACGTGTTAGGCCGAGATCGATGAGACTCTTCCCGGGGAAAGATTCGGGAAGTCCTTGCTCGATTCTCTCAAGAATAGCAGATAGCGTATCTCCCAGATAGACACTCATAATTGCAGGAGGAGCTTCATTTCCTCCAAGTCGGTGCATATTCCCTGGAGATGCAATGGAGGCGCGAAGAAGGGGGCTATACTTTGAAAGCCCAAGGAGCAGCGCTGATAGGAACGTCAAAAACTGAATGTTCTTTCTCTGGTTTGATGAAGGTTTCAATACATTCTTACCTTCACTATCCTGTATTGAGAAGTTAATGTGTTTTCCACTTCCGTTGAGACTGGCAAAAGGCTTTTCGTGAAGCAAAAGCATGAGATCGTGGCGACGAGCCATTTTGCGCATAGTTTCCATAATAAGCTGGTTCTGATCGCATGCCAGGTTGGCTTCAGCGAACTGTGGTGCAAATTCGAACTGGCAGGGGGCAACCTCATTATGTCGAGTTGTAATGACAACACCCAGCCGATACAGATCTCGTTCGACATCTTCCATATATGCAAGAACTCGTGGAGGAATGGCGCCAAAATAGTGATCTTCCATCTGTTGTCCTTTAGGAGGCTGACAACCAATAATAGTACGTCCGCAGAATTGAAGATCGGGACGTTTACGTGCACCAGCTCCGTCGACAAGGAAAAATTCCTGCTCAGCTCCTACTGTTACCTTAGCCCAACGGACACCGCGGTTTCCAAAGAGTTTTAAAAGACGAAGGGCTCGGCTTTCCACGGCATCGAGCGATTTCATCAGAGGTGTTTTGAGGTCTAATGGAGTTCCGTCGTAGGAGATGAAGACAGATGGAATACAGAGAGTACCTCCCTTTCGGCTCGTAACAATAAAAGCAGGACTTGTTGGGTCCCATGCACTATATCCGCGTGCTTCAAAAGTAGAGCGAATGCCACCTGATGGGAAAGAAGAGGCGTCTGGCTCACTTTGTACCAGTTCTTTTCCTTTAAAAGACTCCATGGGCAGTCCGTTTTCGTCGGCAGTGAGGAACGCCATATGCTTTTCTGCCGTAAGTTCTGTTCGAGGATGAAACCAATGTGTGTAATGAGTAGCCCCTTTTGAAAGAGCCCATTCTTTCATTGCGGCTGCTACCATATCGGCAATACTTGCGTCAAGTTTCTGACCGCCTTCAATAGAAGCAATGAGAGCATCGTATACATCTCTCGGTAGTCGTTCTCGCATAGCTCGTCGATCGAAAACATACATGCCGAAAATATCACGTGGTTTATCGTACGCCATCTTAATCTCCTCTCCCTTTCTAATGTGGATATAGAATAAAAAACGATGCTGTTTTATAGCACTTAAAAAATAAAGAGTCAATAGCTTTTTGCAAATTTAATGTTATAAGTATGGGTTTAATGTGCAAATTGCATTTAAAAAGTTGTTTTATGCACATTCAATTCTAAAGCGAAGCATTTTTTATGCAGTTTTGCATGTATATGTATTTGGGGATGACAAAATATATCAAAACTGGGTATTTCGTCTCTTTTCTTGTGAGATGCAACAAATGCGAAGTCTTGTAAATATAGTGTAAAATCAAAATAACGTCACTTTTATAGAGAGAGGAGCGAATGGCTCAATGCTTCTTAAGAAAGAGTTTATTTTCGATGCGGCTCATAATCTTGTGCACTATAAGGGGAAATGCGAAAACCTTCATGGGCATACCTACCGCATGGTTATTGTTATAGAAGGAACTCCAGATCATGAGGGAATGGTCGTTGATTTTTGCGAAGTCTCTTCAATAGTAAAGGAAAAAGTTGTTTCTCGTCTTGACCATGCTTATATTAACGATATTATTCCTCAGCCTTCAGCGGAAAATATTGCTGTCTGGGTCTGGAAAGAGATAGAACAGTTTTTCAAACGTCCACATTGTCATCTCTACGCTGTAGAAATTTGGGAAACCGCAACCAGCGGAGTTATTGTCAGAAAGGAAGACATCTATGCGTGATGTTCAAAACGAGAGAGATTCAAGAAAGGTTGCCATTGACCTCGTAGGGGTACGAAATGTTTCTTATCCTATAGTTGTTCTTGACAGAGAACAGAACGAACAGCAGACTGTAGCTCAGATTTCGATGGCGGTCTCCCTGCCTCATCACTACAGGGGAACACACATGAGTCGTTTTATCGAAGTGCTTGAAGAGATACAAGGCAAAATTACCTTATCCCGAATGGAGCAAATTACAGAACACCTTCGCCAGGTTCTGGAAGCCGATCGGGCGGAGATAACCTTTCAATTTCCCTATTTTATCCGCCGTTATGCTCCTGTAACAAAAATTCCGAGCTATTCCCGATATGATGTTACTTTTTGGACTCAAAAAGAGGAAAACTTCGACCTGATAACTACTGTTTCGGTGCCAGTTCAAACGTTATGTCCATGTTCAAAGGAAATTTCGGATGTTGGAGCTCATAATCAAAGAGCTCGGATAGATATTTCTGTCCGTATGAAAAATTTCGTATGGATAGAGGAACTTGTAGAAATAGCTGAGCGATGTGGTTCTGCACCTCTTTACACATTATTGAAACGGGAAGATGAAAAATATGTTACTGAACAAGCGTATAATAACGCTAAATTTGTGGAGGATGTTTTACGTGATACAGCGTTGGAACTCGACACGGAAGAACGCATTTCATGGTACAGAGTGCGAGTTGTAAGCTCAGAAAGTATACATAATCACGATGCTTTCGCGGAATTAGAGCGGCACGTATCTTCTTAGGGGGGATAGTATGAACATACTCTTTGGTGGCAAGGCTTTTTTACGTTTATGGGATGTGCTTTCTCCGGCTTTCCAAGAGCATTCTTTAGATGTTGCCGAAGACGAAGAGATACCTTCCAAACTCCCATGGGCAGATATTTTTGTTATACGCCCCATGACTATAGATAAGGATATTCTCAAGTATGGAGCAAAACTTAAATTGGTTCAGCAGTGGGGTGTTGGTGTAGAGGGGTTAAACGTTGAAGATTGTACTGAAGCAGGCGTTTATGCATGTAATATTCCTTCGCGGGGAACAGGTAATGCAGAAGGTGTTGCAGAGATAGCCATTCTTCATATGATGCTGCTGGCAAGACGATATCACAGGGCGAAAGAAAAACTTCAGGAAGGCAAGGTGTTCACACCTCCGGGAGTCACTCTTTGGGGAAAACGAGCTTGTGTCATCGGACTTGGAAACTTGGGGCACTGTGTTGTTGAGCGGTTAAAAGGCCTTGGAATGAGCGTTACTGGGGTTAATAGAACGTACCGGGAAGAATTTTCCCAATGGGGAGTTGATACCTTTTATTCCCTGGCTGAAATGGAAAAAGCATTGGCAGGTTGCCGCTTTGTAATTTTGGCGTTGGCTTTGACTCCAGAGACATATCATTCAATAGCAGAACCTTTCTTTCAGTCGATGGATAGGGACGCTTTCTTTATTAATGTGGCTCGCGGGGATATTGTTGTGCGTGAAGCCTTTGATAAAGCTCTTCAAAACAAATGGATTGCAGGCGCAGGTTTCGACGTTTTTTGGAAAGAGCCGCCTGAAATTACTGACCCTATATTGAATCACCCTCTTGTAACGACAACCCCTCATATTGGAGGGGTCACTGATGCTTCTTTGAATGGTGCTATTGACTTTATTGTAAAAAATGTTCAGAGGGTGGCCCTTGGAGAAGAGCCCTATTCTTGCTTGAATAGCAGGGATCTTCAAAGAAAGAAGACACTCTAATCGATGGACTTTAAAGAAAAAAGGAAAAAACTTCTTTATGGAGTTATTGTTTTATGTTTTATAACGGCAGCTATTTGGATTTATGGTCTTTGGTGGCGTTATTACGAAGTGACTCATCCTCGTATTGCACAGGCTATTCCTCATTCGTATGAGGAGCAGGTTCCTCTGTATGGTGTTCTTTTATGGGACGAAGTTGTAGTGACTTCTCCCCTCAAGGGAACACTTTCATATGCTGTTTCAGGGCATGGAGGGAGAGTCAGCAAAGGGGATGTCATTGCGACTGTAACAGCCTCCGCACGCCAACAATTACGGGCCCCTCAGACAGGTTATTTTATTCCGGGCCTTGATGGTGTGGAAGGTGGGTTGAGCTACTCTTCCCTTTGGGGGGGAGAGGAAAAATTTCCTGACCTTCCATCGCTGAGGTATTTTCCTGGAAATCATAAAGTCAACAAGGGAGACGCTATCGGTAAAATTATTCCGATGCCTCAACAGCTGCGTATTGTAGGTTATGCCGATTTAACTCCGGCCCTTGAAAAACAACTGGCACGAGGAGTACTTTTGGTGCGCAGAGGGCCCAAAGAATCATTGTACGAAGCGGGAATACGCGTAGTTCGTAAAATGGGGTATAGAACAAAATTGTATCTCTCATTGCCCTTTTTTCCTGTTAATATTGTGAAAAATCGTTCTGTATCGTATCTTATTTCTACGGAAGAACGTGTAGGCGTTTCAGTTCCTCAATCGGCGGTTATCTTGCGAGGCGGGAAACTTGGGGTTTTCCTTGTAGAAGGAAACTATGCCTGTTTTAAAGAAATCAATGGTATTCCCCTGTCTGATCATCTTTTTTTCGTGACAAGCGGACTGCAACCAGGAAATATTGTTATACTCAAAGCAGATCATGCCAGGGAGGGTCGAGTTGAGCTATGGTAAACGTTAATATTTGTGAAAATGTAGAAAGAATTCGTGGCTTGATTGCAGAAAGTGCAAAGAAGAGCGGGCGCAAAAAAGAAGAGATTCAACTTATTGCTGTGACTAAAAATCACAAAGTAGAAGAAATGGTTAAGGCCATACAGGAAGCGGGCGTTACGAACATTGGTGAAAACCGAGTGCAGGAAGCCCAGACCAAGTGGGCAAGCTGGCCGGAAAATGTAAATGCTGAATGGCATCTTATAGGACACTTGCAGAGAAACAAAGCAAGAAAAGCTCTTGAATTTTTTAATGTTATTCAATCTTTAGATTCTATTGCTCTTGCAGAACGACTTGAACGTATTTGTGTGGAAATGAAGCGTACAGTTCGTGTTTTGCTTGAGGTCAATACCTCGGGAGAAAGTGCCAAACATGGAGTTGCTCCCGATGATGTCTATTCTCTTTTCGATTATGTTATGGGAGAGTGTCCATCTCTAACAGTTCAAGGTCTTATGACTGTAGGTCCTCTCACGGAAGAAGAAAGCGAAGTTAGAGAGGCTTTCGCTCTACTCAGAAGCTTGAAAGAAAATTTAAGCTCATCAAGGGACGTTTCGCTTCCAGAACTTTCTATGGGGATGAGCGGCGATTTTCAGTGGGCTATCGAAGAGGGAAGTACCATGGTCCGGATCGGGACGGCGATATTTGGTCCTCGATCGTATTAACCGCTCTTATATTATAGGAGGTGGTTCAATGTTCGAGCGCCTTATGGCGATGTTGGGGCTTGCCGAATATAACTACGATGACGTTAATGGTGAAGATGAAACGGAATTAGAAACAACCTACGGCGAAGAAGATGTTGAAGAACGCCAGAAACGTATCTTAAAATCTCCACCGACACAGGCTCAGATTATTATTTGTCGTGGAGAACTTTGTCTTGATCGTAGAGAAGAACTTGGGGAAGCCCTGCATAAGGGTCTTAATGTTATTGTTGATTTGCGGAATATGGATCGTGACGTAGGGCAAAGTGTACTTGATTTTTTGTGTGGAGTTGCTTTCGCTATGCGAGGAGATGTAGTTCGTGTCTCTCCAGGAGTATTCATGGCATCTCATCGCAAGGGTATAGTGGAAGAATGGAAGGAGGAACATCGTGCCTGATCTTATCACGGCGCTTGATATTGAAAGTAAAACCTTTTCCAGGGCTATCAGAGGGTATGACCCCGATCAGGTTGACGAATTCCTTGATCATTTAGCAGAGACGTTACGTCTTATGGGGCAGCAGTTCTCAGACCTGGAACGGGAAAAAATGCGTTTGGAAGAGCAATTGAAGGAATATAACAATCTTAAGGATACATTGCAGGAAACACTTCTCATGGCTCAAAAAAGTGCAGAAGCGAAAAATGATGCGGCAAAGCAGGAAGCTGATGCTATTATTTCTGAGGCCCGGGCCAAGGGAGAGAGAATTGTTTTTGAGGCGATGAACGAGCGAGACCGTCATCGACGTGATGCGGCCAGGTTTTCTGACATGAAACGCGTCTTTAAGAGTGATATGGCAGCTTTGTTGACCAAGTTCTCTTCCTTAATCGATTCTATTGAAGACGATGTTGACGTTACTCAGGAAATTACTGTAGTTGAGGAGCATCAGGCGGAGTGACCGAACTTGAAGTACATCAGCAACCGATTCGCTACATAAAAGGGGTAGGGGCAGTTCGAGAAAAACTGTTGAATCGTCTAGAGATAGAGACGGTGGAAGATCTTCTTCTTTTTTTCCCCCGTCGTTACGAAGATCGGAGGGGATTAACCCCCCTTGCCGATGTAAAGCCGGATACAACAGTTTCTCTTCTCGTTCGTGTTGTTGCTTTGGAAAAACGCCAGACCTCAAGAAAAGGCTTCATGATTATCCAAGCTCTTCTTACTGATGGACACGATTTCATACGGGCTGTCTGGTTCAATCGGAAGGGACTTGAACGCCTTCTCACTCCAGGGAAGGAAGTTGCATTATATGGTGCAGTTGAATGGCGATACGGGCAACTGCAAATTACGAGTCCTGAATTTGAAATCATAGAGGAAGGGGAACATCCGGATTCCATTGGACATATTGTGCCAGTTTATCCACTTACTGCCGGATTGCAACAACGCTGGTTTCGCAATGTAGTTCGTTTTTGTCTTGAAAATTATAAAATAACGTCGGACCCTCTTCCAACATCTATTTGCTTGAAATATGAATTTCCGACGTTCTTCGAAGCTGTTCGTGAAATGCACTATCCACAAGGCAGAAAGAGCTGGAAGAAAGCGCGGGATCGTCTTGCTTTTCAAGAGCTATTCGTTCTACAGACAGGAATGGCTCTCCGACGGGGTAAGCGTTCGCATTTTGCAGAAAAAGCGCCAATATTACCTGTAGATGGCCCGTTGCGGAAAAAGTTTTTAGATGAGGTCTTCCCTTACGCCTTGACTGAAGCGCAAAAGCGAGTCTCTTTCGAAATAAGTTCAGATTTGGAACAGAGCATTCCCATGCACCGTCTGCTTCAGGGGGATGTGGGCTCGGGAAAGACGGCTATTGCTGTTTTAGCCCTCATTCAAGCTGTGGAAGCTGGGTTTCAAGGAGCATTTATGGCTCCTACAGAAATTTTAGCCCAACAACATTACTATCGATTGAAATCCTTATTTAAACATTTGGGAATTTCTGTAGTTTTGCTCGTTGGTTCTTTAAAAAACAGCGTGAGGGATGATACACTGCACAAAATAGAAAGCGGCGAAGCACAGGTGGTTGTCGGGACCCACGCATTATTCTCAGATCCTGTTCTTTTCTTGAAACTGGGTTTGGCGGTTATAGATGAACAGCATCGATTTGGAGTGCTTCAAAAAAATGCACTGCGTTCCAAGGGAAGCAATGAGGGCATGGTTCCTCACGTGTTGGTGATGACGGCAACGCCCATTCCCAGAACACTTACGCTCTCTGTTTACGGAGATCTTTCTGTCTCTACAATAGATGAGATGCCTCCTGGGAGAACTGAGATTCATACTCGCTGGCTCAAGAAAAAAGAAGAGAGGCGATTGTGGACTTTCATTCGGGAGCGATGCTCGGAGAAAGAGAGAGTATATTGGGTGTGTCCTCTTATTGAAGAGAGTGAAGCCCTTTCAGTAACATCAGTTACGGAAAGATATGAATATTTGCAGGAACTATTTTCTGAACTGAGAGTGGGATTATTACATGGACAACTTCCAGCGAAGGAAAAAGAAAACGTGATGAATCATTTCGCCGCGGGGAAACTTGATATACTCGTATCGACTACTGTTATAGAAGTTGGAGTTGATGTTCCTGAGGCGACGGTCATGATTATCGAAGATGCGGATCGTTTTGGTCTTTCGCAACTTCATCAACTTCGTGGTCGAGTGGGAAGAGGAAAAAAACAGGGGTATTGCGTTCTTTTAAGTAATCCATCAACAAAGGAAGCTGTGGAACGGCTAAAAGTTATGTGTGCGACAACTGACGGATTTAAAATAGCGGAAGCAGATTTGAAACTTCGCGGTCCAGGAGAAGTTTGTGGCATCAGACAGCATGGAATTACAGATTTTCGTGTGGCTGATTTATTGAAAGATCGTTCTCTCTTGGAATTGGCCCGAAAAGATGCGTCTGATCTGATCGAAAAGGATTCACGACTTGAAAAAGAACCGGAACTTTTGAACTACGTGTTAAGAACAGTTGGACGAAACCTGGATTTGGTGGGAATTGCATGAATGAAGAATATTTTGAAAACTATCTTCAGCGTTTGTTGACCCGTGGAGCCTATACGTGTTGGCAAATTCAGGATAAACTCATAAAGAAGGGTGCAGCTGAAGAAGTAGCACATACATTGGTAGAAAAATATACAGAATTGGGCTTTCTAGATGATGAAGCCTATAGTATTCTTTATGTAGCATCTCATGTGGGGTGGGGTGACCGAAAGTTACGGGACGAGCTGAGACGACGAAAAGTGAGTCCTACGATAATTCAAAAGGTGCTCGAGGAAGCGGAAACAGACGAAGTACATCGTGCGTGTGTCTTGGCACAGGAGTGGAAGCGGCATGATGTTGATTCTCGAAAAATATGGGGACGATTGATACGTCGTGGATTTTCTGCCAGTTCCTGCAAGATTGCTTTGGAAAGGACTTGTGAGCCTTTCCGTTGATCTGTAAAATAGAATCCTCAGCACTACGTGTGCGGTCTTAAAATGTTACTGATCAGCACCTTGATAATAAAATGAGGAGTGATAGGCCAATTATGCAAATGATGACTGCTATTATAGGAATAGCTGCTGGCCTTGCTGCTGGAGTTGCAGCAGGGTTCATGCTTTCAAAGACTATTGGAGCCAAACATCTTGAAAATGCCAAATTACGAGCAGAAACAATTCTTAAAGAGGCTCTTCAAGAGGGGGAACAGCGTAAACGGGAGAAGTTGGCGGAGGCTCGCGAAGAAGCGTATAAACTTCGTCAGGAAGTTGAACGGGAAAGTAAGGAGCGTCGCTTGGAACTTCAAAGAGCAGAACGACGCCTTGAGCAAAAAGAAGAAAATCTTGATAAAAAGATGGACCGGATTGGTCACAAAGAGGAAGAACTTCGTCAACGTAAAGACGATATAGAGAAACAGTCTGCCGAGGTAGAGCTTGTTCGACAGGAACAGGTTAAACGCCTTGAAGAGATTGCTCAAATGTCGAGAGAAGAGGCCCGTCAGATTCTTCTTAAAGAGACAGAAGACGATATGCAGCATGATTTGGGCATGCTTATGAAAGATTTAGAGGAACGAACGCGGCGAGAAGCGGAGAAAAAGGGGAAAGAAGTTCTTGCGACGGCTATCCAACGTTGTGCTGTTGAACAGACATCGGAAGTCGCCGTGAGTGTCGTGCCTCTGCCTTCTGATGAAATGAAGGGACGTATTATTGGCCGTGAAGGACGAAATATTCGTTCCTTTGAAACCTTGACAGGCGTAGATCTTATTGTTGATGACACGCCAGAAGCTGTGACTTTGAGCAGTTTTGATCCTGTACGAAGAGAGGTTGCACGTCTTTCTCTCGAAAGACTTGTTGCCGATGGAAGGATTCATCCTGCCCGGATCGAAGAACTGGTGGAAAAGGCAACAAAAGATGTTGATGAGCAGATACTTGAAGCTGGAGAAACCGCCCTTTTGGAAACAGGCGTTAAAAATATGCACGATGAGCTTATTCGCCTTATAGGTCAATTGCGATATCGATATAGCTACGGACAAAATGCCTTACAGCATAGCCTTGAAGTATCACACTTATCGGGTATTATCGCTGCTGAATTGGGTGTTGATGAGGAGTTGGCCAGACGAGCCGGTTTGTTGCATGATATAGGGAAGGCTGTGGACCATCAGATAGAGGGGCCTCACGCCCTTATCGGAGCAGACTTGGCGAAACGGTATGGCGAATCTCCAGAAATCATAAATGCTATCGCGGCACATCATGAAGATGTAGAGCAGCAGTCGGTGTTTGACGTTATTGTTGCTGCTGCAGATGCTGTGAGCGCATCTCGTCCGGGAGCTAGAAGAGAAAGCCTTGACGCATATATACGCAGACTCGAAAAGTTGGAGGAAGTAGCGAAATCTTTCAAGGGAGTAAGTAAAGCATTCGCTATACAGGCTGGACGTGAAGTTCGCGTTGTGGTCTCTCCCAATGTGACGGATGAAGGCGTTGTTTATAAAATAGCCTATGATATCGCCCGTAAGATCGAAGAAGAGATGAAATATCCAGGTCAGATCAAAGTCACGGTAACACGTGAGGTTCGGGCAACAGAATATGCGAAGTAGGCATTTGCGATGATGAGAATACTTTTCGTTGGAGATATAGTGGGGCGACCGGGTCGAAAAACTTTTTTGACCCAGTTGCCTCTTCTTAAGAAAGAATTTTCGAAGATTGATTTTGTCATTGTTAATGGTGAAAATGCTGCTGCTGGAAAGGGCTTGACGGAGAAAATCAAAGATGAGTTCTTTGATGCAGGAGTAGATGGTATTACATCAGGAAATCATATTTGGGATAGGTCTGATTTTTACACAGTTTTAGACGAAGAAACTCGAATAGTGCGGCCTGCTAACTATCCGCCAGGGTGTCCTGGAATAGGAGTGACTGTTCTTTCGAAACGAGGATTGAAGCTTGGCCTTATAAATTTGCAGGGTCGGGTTTTTATGCCTGATACTGATTGTCCTTTTCGTAAGGCTGATGAAATTTTAGAAGATTTTGCCGATGTTCCCACCCTAATTGATTTTCACGCAGAGGCAACATCTGAAAAGAGGGTTTTAGGTTTTTATCTTGATGGCAGAGTTTCAGCTTTTCTTGGAACCCATACTCACGTACAGACAGCTGACGAAGAAATTCTACCAAAAGGAACAGCATATATTTCTGATGTAGGAATGACAGGTGCGCATCACAGCGCTATTGGTATGACGTTAGAAAGTGTTTTGCCAAAATTCCTTACAGGTCTCCCCTCTCGATTTCAAGTGGCCAGCGACGATTTGCGTCTTAATGCTGTGCTTATTGATATCGACACAGAGACTAAAAAAGCTACACACATAGAAAGAATAGTACGAGTATTAGACGAAGAAAACTAATAAGATAATAAAAAAATTGATTAATAAAACAAAAGGGAGGAGCTTTCAAAAGCTCCTCCCTTTTGTAATCATGTAAATTTAATAATTTGTTGTCTTAGCAGATACGGGGCAACATTTCGCCTACTGGCATATCCACTACTCGCATACCACCAATTTTTGTCTGAAGAGCAACCATTCCCTTATGTTCTTCAGTGACACTGCCTATTATTGAGGCTTCTTGGCAAAGAGGGTTTTCCCGTAAAATATTCAATACCTTATCTGTGTCTTTCGGGTCAACTCCTATGGCTGCACATCCTTCACACGCCAAATAAAGCGGATCAAAACCTAAAATATCACAGACAGACTGCACTGATGAACGAATAGGAATGCCCTCTTCTGAGAGTGTTACTCCTAATTGTCGTCCTTCGGCCCATTCGCACATAACCGTACCCAGCCCCCCTCGGGTGCAGTCACGCATACAGCGTAACCCATCAATTTTGAGCAGTGGTTCCAATGCTGGCCAAAGAGGAGCACAATCACTTTTCAGGTCTTCCGGATTAAGATCAAAACGGCTTGCTCCTATTGCTGCACCGTGTCGTCCTATAGATGTGCTAACGATAATCGTATCGCCTGGCTGGAGAAGATTCATCCCCAACGGAGCAGGTGTAACTCTTTCTCCAACAGCGCATGTTGTTATGAAAAGACCTTCAACGTGTCCCTTGGGAACTACTTTAGTGTCCCCTGCTACAAGCTGAATGCCGAGTTTTTGGCATATCGAAGAGGCACTTTTCATATATCGTGTGAGTTCATCTATATGAAGACCTTCTTCTGCAACAACACTCATCGTTATAAATTGAGGTTTAACCCCACGAACGGCTAAGTCATTTGCACTTCCGCAGATTGCAAGCTCTCCAATATCCCCACCTGGAAAATCTCGAGGCGAAACAGTAAAGCTATCAATGGTTACACCAATCTTCTCCCAGATAAGAGCACAATCTTCAAGATCTGACGTAAGATTTTTTTTAGGAAAGACGGAAAGAATGACCTGTATAAGATCTTGAGTTAATCGTCCGCCACTTCCGTGGCCAAGTGTGACTTTTTCCAGGGAGATTCACCTCCTCTATTATATTTGTAGTATGCAGAGCAAGACCCTTCACTTGAGACCATACATGGTCCAACGGGAGTCATAGGTGTGCATCGTTTAGCGAAAAGAGGGCATTCCAATGGACGTATATGCCCTGCTAAAACATCACCACAACGGCATCCTGCAGGAGGAGGCGGTGATGTAAGTGTTATTTGAAACCGAAGAAGGGTATCAAACGATGAAAACTCTTCCTTAAGCATATATCCGGAGAGAGGAATTTCTCCCAAGCCTCTCCATCGAGCAGAGCAGGGTGTAAATACCCGGTCTATCATTGAAAGAGCTTTTTGATTGCCTTCTGGTCGGACAGCTCGTGGATAGAGAGAGTGTAAAACAGCCTGACCATTTGCATGTTGAAAGACAAGGTCAGCAATGGCCAAAAGAATATCCATTGGTTCGAATCCGGCAATAGCACAAGGAATTTTATATTTTTGGGCAATGAACCGATAGGCGTTGTGTCCGAGAATAACACTGACGTGACCAGGAAGAATAAAACCATCTATTTTCAGGTCTGGATCTTGAACTAATTGCTCCAAAACGGGAGGTGTTTGTTTGTGATAACTCAGAATAGAGAAATTTGAAATGTTCTTTTCGCGCGCTTCGAGAACGGTAGCTGCGGTTGCTGGAGCAGTTGTTTCAAAACCCACAGCCAAAAAAACAACTTCTCGTTCGGGGTTATTTTCTGCAATGGATAAAGCCTGAGCTGCGCTTGTTACCAGTCGAACATCCTTCCCCTCGCTTTTTCTCTCGGAGAGAGAGCTCTTGGTTCCAGGAACACGAAGCATATCTCCGTAGGTTGCTACTGTGATTTGTGGCATGTCAAGAATGTCTATGGCGCAATCGATCTCTCCTTGATCTGTCACACAGACGGGACATCCCGGTCCAGATACAAGAGATAACTCTTCAGGAAGAAGAGAGCGGATTCCTGAACGGAATATAGAGACTGTATGTGTTCCGCATACTTCCATAAAAGTTAATGGTTTTGAAATTCTCTGGCCGATGGCTTCTATTACATGTTGAGCTGTAAAAGAGGCCTTGAAGGGGTTGGATTTTTTATCGGACTTTTGCATGGCTCTGTTCGGCATATTGATAAATTTCATCCCAAAGGGCCCGCAACTCTATTGAATCGTCTTTTTCTAGTTTTTCAATAGCAAAACCCGCATGTACCAGAACGGTATCTCCTATTTCAACAGAGTCTAACAAGTCTGTACGAACTTCAACCTGAACGGAACCTGTGTTGGCTAACGCTTTGTTTTCACCTAAGAATTTTTCTATTGTGTGAGGAACAGCAAGACACATCTCGTCTATCACTCCTTCCGACATATAATTCTACTCTATATCATTTCTTATGCAATGGACAGAAAAAATAAAAGAATTTTTGATCATTTTATTTTCATTTAAGGGCTACAATTATTAACCTCTTGATGTATAATTGAAGTACATTATCGTATATCTTGAATAATGCCAATCTTGAGTATTTTCAAATTTAGTTGTTGAGTGTGGGGAGGTGGAAGAGGAAAAAATAGAGTGAGAGTCGAATGTTACAAAAGTTTTTAGTAGTCAGATGAAAAGGGGGGTTATATGGAAGATGAGTAACAATGGAGAGAGAGAACAGTGGGGAAGTAGAATAGGTTTTATTCTTGCGGCCGCTGGTTCAGCCGTTGGTTTGGGAAACATTTGGCGTTTCCCTTATATCACCGGCCAAAATGGTGGAGGAGCTTTTGTTCTTATTTATGTTGCACTTGTTTTTGTTATCGGCTTCTCCGTTATGCTTGCAGAGGTAGCCATTGGACGTCGCGCTCAGTTGAATGCTGTAGGGTCATTTAAAAAATTAAAAGGTGGAGCTTGGCCGATCGTTGGCTGGATGGGTGTCGCTGCAGGGTTTATTATTTTGTCTTATTACGGAGTTATTGGCGGTTGGACTATTAAATACTTTATTAGCTCATGGACAGGGCTCATGGAAGCAGGAGCTGCTGGCAAGGCTGGAGATGTATTTGGCGGTTTCGTAACAAATACGCCACAAGTTATTATGTTCCAAGCGCTTTTTATGATAGTAACTATTTGGGTTGTCTATCGTGGTATAGGCGAAGGAATTGAAAAGTATTGTAAAGTGTTGATGCCAGCGCTTTTTGTAATTCTTTTGATTCTTATTGTTCGTTCTGTGACTCTTGAAGGCGCAGGAAAAGGGCTTGAATTCTATCTTAAACCCGACATGTCGAAAATTACCGGAGATACTTTCTTGGCAGCGTTAGGTCAGGCTTTCTTCTCTCTTTCTCTTGGCATGGGATGTATGATTACGTATGGCAGCTATTTGACGAGAAATACGACAATACCAAGTGCTGTTGGTCAGATATGCTTTATCGACACAATGGTAGCCTTACTTGCTGGTCTCGTTATTTTCCCGGCAGTTTTTGCATTTGGTGTCGAAGCCGGAGCTGGCCCGGGGCTTACATTTGTTACGTTGCCATCTGTCTTTTCTCAGATGCCTGGTGGTCCCATTTGGTCATCACTATTCTTTTTGCTTCTCTTCATAGCGGCGCTAACGTCTGCTATTTCTTTGCTTGAAGTGGTTTCTGCTTACTTTATCGATGAAATGGGATGGGGACGACCCAAGGCTGCGTTGCTTATGGGACTGACAATTTTCCTGTTGGGTATTCCTTCTGCAATTTCTCTTGCAGGCAATTTGAAAGTTGCGGGAAAAGATTTCCTTGATGCGGCGGACTTTTTGGCTTCTAACGTGTTGTTACCTTTAGGTGGACTCTTCATTGCCCTTTTTGTCGGCTGGGTCTGGACAGAGACTGCGCGTAAAGAGGTTAGCAACGATGGCACATATCAATTTGGTCTGATGGATGTATGGATTTGGATATGTAGAACTGTTGCCCCAATAGCCATTGCTATCATTTTCTGGCAGGGGTTGAAATGGTAAAAGAGTAGTAAGGTAATAAAAGTGAAATCAGCAGCGGGTTTTGACAATAGCTGCTTAAAGTAAAGATAACAGGGGGGAGAATAATTCCCCCTGTATTTTGTATATTTATGTGAATAGGATGAAAGTTTCATTTTTCACAAGGGCCTTGACTATCATCACTTATAGTGTAGAATCATAACAGATTGCCGGAGGAAGGTCGCAAGAGAGTCCTTTTTACTATGGTAGAGGGGCGCCGAAGGGGCAATGTTTTTAGGTGTAGGAACCTTAAAATGGAAACTCTCAGGCACAAGGATTGCGACTGGACGGGTCTCTGGAAGAGTTAGCCGCTCTTTTCATAGAGCCAGATTGGGCTATGCGACAGAGATTGTCTTACCTATAGAATCGATATAGGAGGCAGTGTATATGGGTCGCAAGCTCCTCGTAACAAATAATAAAACTCTTTGTAAGAGAGTGAAAAATGTCGAATGTGTAGAAGGATCGTCATTCGACGTTTTGGTTGTAGCTCGTGATTATATCCATCAAGGATGGGTTCTTTTGTCACATCCGCTTTATGGTAATTTGCGCCCCTATCAGCATCCTTTCCGTTCCCTTCTTTTAGAAGCTCCAAGTGAAAATTCTGTACGTCAAGTAGATACATATTCCCTTGAGCTTATAGAAAACGCTCTTTCGATTTATCGTTCTTGTGGAGAGAGGATACTAAAAGTCTCGTCTCTATCAGAGGAAATGATAGATGATTTCTCATTTCTTGATAAGGAACTTATTAAAGAAAGTCTGAATAAGTATTCAATGTTTTTCTCTGCTGGGGATGAGCAGAGATAAATAGGGGTTAGTGTTGTCGTGTTAGTGAGATTTTTAACTTTTTCTGAAAGGAGGTGAAGTTGAATGGCAATGGTCGAATTGACGAAAGAGAATTTCGATGCAGAGGTAAAGGAGAGCAGTCTCCCTGTACTCGTCGACTTTTGGGGCCCTAAGTGTGGTCCTTGTATGGCCCTTCTTCCCAACGTACATAAAATGGCCGAGGAGTTTGAAGGAAAAGTCAAGTTCACTTCTGTTGATGTTTCTCAGAACCGTCGTGTAGCTATCAACAATAGGGTGATGGGATTACCCACATTCCTTTTCTGGAAAGATGGCAAAGAGGTTGCACGTATTAGCGGTGCTGAGGTTACCCTTGAGAAAATCAAGGAAAATGTAGAGAAATTACTGTAAGCGAATCCGCGAAAAAGGGGGGGAGTCATTTGAAATTAGAACTCCATAACGTAAAAGTTAGTAAACTTGCATGGGGAGACAAGACAACAGTAAAAGACGGCGTTCTCTATGTCAACAAAGAAGAGCTTATTGCAAAGCTTTCCGATGACGAGCGTCTTGCTAAAATTGATGTTGATCTTGCTATGCCCGGCGAGAGCGTACGTATCCTTCCAGTGAAGGATGTTGTTGAGCCTCGTTGCAAACTCGAAGGCTCTAACGAAGTATTCCCCGGTTTCATCGGCGATGTAGACACCGTCGGCGAGGGCAAGACTCTCGTGTTAAAAGGTGCTGCCGTTGTAACAACGGGAAAAATAGTTCGTTTCCAGGAAGGCATCATTGATATGATGGGTCCTGGTGCGGAGTATACTCCTTATTCTCAGACCAACAACGTCGTACTTGTTCTTACTCCCGTTGATGATCTTGAGAAACACGATCATGAAGCAGCATGCCGTATGGCTGGCCTTAAGACCGCTGCTTACCTTGCCCAGAGCTGCAAGGAAGCAAAAGCTGACGAGGTCGAGACTTACGAGCTTCCTTCCTTCAACGAAGCTATGCATGCCTATCCTGAGCTTCCTAAAGTAGCATACCTCTATATGCTTCAGTCTCAGGGACTTCTTCACGATACCTATGTTTACGGTGTAGACGCCAAGAAAATTCTTCCCACATTCATCAACCCGACAGAAGTTTTTGATGGCGCTATCGTTTCCGGAAACTGCGTTTCCGCTTGCGATAAGAACAACTCCTATGTTCACCTCAACAACCCTGTCATCAAATCCATGTTTGATCGCCACGGAAAAGATTTCAACTTCATCGGCTGCATCATCACCAATGAGAACGTAACCTTGGCCGACAAGAAGAGAAGCTCTTCCTATGCTGTCAAACTTGCGAAGACACTTGGCGTAGACGGCGTTCTTATCTCTGAGGAAGGCTTTGGTAACCCCGATGCCGACCTTATCATGAATTGCTGGAAAGCCGAGCGCGCCGGAATCAAGACCACTCTTCTTACTGACGAATATGCTGGTCAGGACGGCGCAAGCCAGTCTCTTGCAGACTCCTGCAAAGAGGGCGATGCCTGTGTAACAGCTGGTAACGCTAACGAAGTTATCGTACTTCCTCCAATGGAGAGAGTTATCGGCATTCCTGAAGAAGCCAACACTATCGCTGGCGGCTGGCAGGGTTCCCTTGCTGAAGACGGCACAATTACCGTTGAGTTGCAGGCTATCCTCGGCGCTACAAGTGAGCTTGGTTACACGAAACTTGGAGCCTACACAATCTAGTTTTCAGTAGTGTAGGAAGTTCCTTATAAAAAAGACTAAAAAGGAGGTGCGAAGCATGGGCAAATTGGCTGGAAAAAAAGTTCTTCTTCTTGGCGAGCGCGATGGCGTTCCAGGACCTGCCATGGAAGCATGCTTCAAAGATAGCGGCGCTGAGGTTGTCTTCTCAGTGACCGAGTGTTTCGTCTGAACGGCTGCAGGAGCCATGGACTTGCAGAACCAGCAGCGTGTTAAAGATGCTGCTGAAAAGTATGGAGCCGAAAACGTAGTAGTAATTCTTGGTTCTTCTGATGCAGAAGGCGCTGAGATTTACGCTGAAACAGTAACAAACGGTGATCCTACTTTCGCTGGTCCTTTGGCTGGAGTTCCGTTGGGACTCGCAGTATACCACGTATTTGAGCAGGAAATTCGCGATGAAGCCGATGAAGCGGCTTGGGAAGATCAGATCAGCATGATGGAAATGGTTCTCGACCCCGAGGCACTTTCTGCTGCTGTAAAATCTATGCGCGAAGAATTTAGTAAGCATACATTATAAATCCTTATAGAAAGGAGGGGTACATATGACTTACCGTGTCGTTCATTATATAAATCAGTTCTTTGCAGGTATTGGCGGTGAGGAGAAGGCTGATTATTTACCAGAGCTTCGTGAAGGTGTAGTAGGCCCTGGTATGGCCCTTAATGCAGCATTTAAAGGAGAAGCCGAAATAGTCGCCACCGTTGTCTGTGGAGATACATACTTTGCTTCCAATATGGAAGAAGCAACAAAGACGATTCTTGATATGGTGAAAAAGAGCAATGCCGATGCTTTTATAGCTGGCCCTGCTTTTAACGCTGGACGTTATGGCACAGCTTGCGGCGCTATTTGTTCCGCAGTTTCCAAAGAGCTTGGCGTTCCTGTCGTTTCCGCCATGTATCCTGAAAACCCCGGCGTTGAGATGTATAGAAAGAACCTTTTCATCGTAGAGGCTGCTGACAGTGCTCGCGGAATGGGTAAAGCAGTGCCTGCAATGGCTGCTCTTCTTCTCAAACAGCTTAAGGGAGAGAAAATTGGTCTGCCCACAGAGGAAGGCTACATTGAGCGCGGTGTTCGAATCAACAAGTTCTATGAGAAACTTGCTGCCGAGCGCGCTGTTGACATGTTTGTAGCAAAAATGCAGGGCAAACCTTTCACAACTGAATATGCAATGCCTGTCTTTGACAGAGTAGCTCCAAACCCTGCCATTAAAGACCTTAAAAATGCCACTGTTGCTATTGTTACATCTGGTGGTATTTGCCCCAAAGGAAACCCTGATCATATCGAGGCTTCCAGTGCCAGCAAATATGGCGAATATGATATTACCGGCGTAGATGACCTTACAGCTGAAGCTTACTGCACAGCCCACGGTGGCTATGACGCTACCTATGCTGACCAGGATGCCGACAGAGTTCTTCCTGTTGACGTACTGAGAGAGATGGAAAAAGCCGGAGTATTTAAAAAGCTTCACAATAAATTCTATACAACAGTTGGTAACGGTACTGCCGTAGCCAGCGCAAAACGTTTCGGTGCCGAAATTGCTGAAAAATTAAAGAAAGACGGCGTCGATGCGGTAATATTAACATCCACCTGAGGAACTTGTACTCGTTGCGGTGCAACGATGGTAAAAGAAATTGAGCGCGCTGGTCTTCCAGTCGTTCACGTTTGTACAATCGTTCCTATTTCCTTGACTGTTGGTGCTAACAGAATCGTTCCAGCTGTTGCCATTCCTCACCCCCTGGGTGACCCAACAAAGCCTTTCGAGGAAGAAAAAGCAATTCGTCGGCATCTCGTAGAGAAAGCTCTGAAAGCCCTTCAGACAGAAGTCGACGATCAGACAGTTTTCACAGACTAGTAACGTCTGTAATCAGGGCCCAGGGTAATCCCTGGGCCTATCTCTTATTGTAGAATAATAAAGAAAGATTGTTAATTGAGGAGGTTTTTGCAGCCATGTCCAGTGTTGGTATTAAAGGTTACGCTTACTGCCTGAACCACGTCCCCGAACTGGGTCTCCATTATGGGAACACCCCTTACGTTGAGAGGCACCATCATAAAGGAGAGAGTGAGTATTTAAAAAATTTACCGGAACATATGCAGTCCTTTGAGGATGCAAGAGATTATGCTCCCAACCAGGCTTATATTGGCGGTTTCCCTCTTTCCGAGTATGAAGCCAAGAAACAGCCCTGGTATGAAAATCGTTTAACAGGTTCAAGCCGTTATGGCAAGTTTGGTGAAATCATGCCCGAGGATGAATTCCTTGGACTCATGGATATATGCGACGTCTTCGATATTATTTGGCTTGAGAAAGGTTTTGCAGCCAGCGTAAAAGAGAAGCTCGCCCAGGATCCAATAATCAATGATCATGTTCTTGCCCGTCTTGAGGCAGGACACGACCTTTCCGAAATAGAGACAGAAGTGAAAGATCATTTAGCTTTGCCTCTCTATTTTGACAATAAAGTTGTAGGATGCGCACGTAACGGTCACGAGGTTGACGAGTGCCTTTTCGCCTACGTATTACTTGAAAATTTAGCTTGTAAGGCTGGCGGAGTATTGGCCCTTCTTCACATGTTGGAAAATACAGGCGTTGCTCCTGAGGAAATCGATTTTGTTATCGAGTGTTCTGAAGAGGCTGCCGGAGATATGAACCAGCGTGGCGGCGGCAACTTTGCAAAATCTGTTGCTGAAATCGCAGGCTGTGTAAATGCAAGTGGATGTGACGTTCGTGGATTCTGTGCTGGCCCTGTTAATGCTATGCTTGCAGCGGCATCACAGGTTGCTTCCGGTCTTCGTAAAAACTGTGTCGTGCTCGCTGGCGGAGCTATTCCTAAGCTTTACATGAACAGCCGCGACCATGTTAAAAAGGGAATGCCTGCACTGGAAGATTGTCTTGGAAACTTTGCAATTATGCTTGTGCCCGATGATGGTACAAATCCAGTAATTCGCCTTGATGCTGTGGGTAAGCACTCTGTAGGTTCCGGAGCTTCCCCCCAGGCTGTTACCTCTGCCCTCGTTTTCGAGCCTTTGCAGAAAATTGGTTTGACATTTACAGATGTAGATAAGTTTGCAGCTGAACTTCACACACCTGAAATAACACTTCCTGCCGGCGCCGGCGACGTGCCTCTTGCAAGCACAAAAATGATTGCCGCGTTAGCTGTTATGAAGAAAGTTATTGAGAAAGCCGACATGATGAACTTCGTAAAAGAGAAAGGTCTCGTTGGATATGCCCATACACAGGGACACATTCCTTCTGGAGTTCCTTTCGTTGGCCCAGCTTGCGAAGCCATTAAAGAGGGTTCTATGAACCGGGTGATGATCATCGGTAAGGGAAGTTTGTTCCTTGCACGTTTGACCAACCTGGCTGACGGAGCTTCCTTCCTTATCGAGCCGAGCAGCGGTGGTGCTGGAGCTGTCGTGAGCAAGGAAGATGTTAAAGCGCTGATTCTCGAGGTTCTTTCTGAGATCACGGAAAAGCTCCAGTAGTAGGAGCGAGGTGAGCAGTATGAGTGAAATCAGGCGTCTAGTCGGGGAGGCTCTCTCCGAAATAGTTGAAACAGCTAAAAGTGGCGGTCCTCGCATCAGCGTAGGACTTATGGCTACTGGAAGTGAACATGGAGGAGAAGAGCTGGCAAAAGCTGGTGTTCTGGCTCAGGCACAGTATCCCAACGTCAAGGTCGTTATGATTGGTCCTAAAGTGGATGGATATGATGAGCTTGAATGGATTGAAACTCCTAATTGTGAGGCTGATGTTTCTTCCGCAATGGAGAAAGCCATAAAAGAGGGAGTTATACAGGGTGCTGTCGCGATGCACTATCCTTTCCCCATGGGAGTAACAACTATTGGACGTGTTGTAACTCCTGCTAAAGGAAAAGATATGATTATCGCTTCTTCCACAGGTACTTCTGCTATTCAGAGAGTTGAAGCCATGGTTAAGAATGCGATTTACGGTATTGCCGTTGCCAAGTCTATTGGTAAAGAGAATCCGACGGTAGGTATATTAAACGTAGAGGGAGCTCAGCTTGTTTTCAGAGCTTTAAGCCAGTTGAAAGAGAAAGGCTACGATATTACCTTTGGAACAAGCATTCGTAAGGATGGTGGTTCTGTCCTTCGTGGGAACGATATCCTTGCTGGTGCCGTTGATGTGTGTGTTAGCGACACATTGACAGGTAACGTGTTGATGAAGGTATTCTCTTCATTTAACACAGGTGGTTCCTATGAGGCTCTCGGTTGGGGTTACGGCCCATCAGCTGGTGAAGGCTGGCCTCACGTTATTTCCATTATTTCAAGAGCTTCCGGTGCTCCTGTAATTGCTAATGCCTTAGCTTATAATGCAGCTGCGGTTCGTGGAAACCTTCCTGCAGTTGTTGCTGAGGAAATTGCGAAAGCAAAAAGTGCTGGACTTGACGATATCATTGCGGCCCTGCAGCCCAAACCTGCGGCTGCAGAAGAGGAGATAACACCTCCTCCTGCAGAGCCGACAGATGATGAAATTCATGGGATAGACGTACTTTCCATTGAAGATGCCGTAAAGGTGCTTTGGAAAGAAAAGATCTACGCTGAGTCTGCCATGGGCTGTACAGGCCCAGTGGTCAAGTTGCCGGCAAAGTATACAGAAAAGGCCAAAGAAATATTAAAGGCCAACGGATATCTCTAGAATCAAGTAGTACTAAAGACTCAAAATTGAAATAAAAGAGTAAGCGGGAAAACAGTTTAATGTTTTCCCGCTTTTTTTATTAAGTAAAAGTGATATAATTTTCGTAGTTTTTAGATTGTTTAAAATCTAACAAAAAGTAGGAGGTGGTAGAAAGTTCAGTTTAGTACGTGCTTTTCGCTCCTTGAAGTTTGCACCACGAGAAAGAGTGTGTTGTGAAGAGAGTAGAGAATGACAAGAATAGAGAAAAGTCATGTTCTCTCTCATAGTGAAAGGGGGAATTGCATCAATGGACGCTATTATGAAGCTGAACGGTATAATTAATGGTATTGTGTGGGGACCTTGGATGATTACGTTGCTACTTGGAACAGGAGTTTACCTTACGATAGTTCTTGGCTTTCCTCAGGTTCGTTATTTTGTTTTTATGTTTAAAGAGATTTTTGGTAATTTAGGTAAAAAGAAAGAAGGAGAAGGAACAATTACCGCTTTTGGTGCTCTTGCTACAGCACTCGCCTCTACTTTAGGATCAGGGAATATTGCCGGTGCTGCTACGGCCGTACATTTGGGAGGGCCCGGTGCCTTAGTATGGATGTTGATAACTGCAATATTTGGAATGACCACTAAATTTGCTGAAGTGGCTTTGGCTGTGCATTTCCGTACGAAAGATGAAGAGGGTAATTGGCGTGGCGGTACCATGTATGTCTTAGAAAAAGGTACCGGATATAAATGGTTAGCATGGCTTTTTGCCTTCTTTTCCATGTTCGCAGCTTTTGGTATAGGAAATGCAATTCAAGCAAACTCTGTTGCAGAAGCAATTAACCTCGGCTTTAAACTTCCTCATTATATTACTGGTGTTGCCATAGCTATTCTTGTCGGACTTGTTATTATTGGCGGAATCACTCGAATTGCTCAAGTAACGACCTACCTTGTTCCTTTTATGGCCGTTTTTTATGTTATAGGTGCTCTTATGGTTATAGCTCATCACGCAGATATGATTTTACCTGCTTGGAGTAGTGCTCTGAAATATGCTTTTTCAGATCCAATGGCTATGCCTGGAGCTTTAGCTGGCTGGACCATTAAACTAGCCTTAACGAAAGGTGTTGCACGTGGAATTTTCTCGAATGAAGCTGGTTTAGGATCCGCTCCCATGGTTCACGCTACAGCGATTACAGATCATCCTTGCCGTCAGGGGACATATGGACTTTTTGAAGTATTCCTTGACACCATTGTTATATGTACTTTAACAATTACAACAATACTTGTAACTGGAATGCTTACAGGAAGGCCTGAACTTACAGGAGCGCAACTTACTCTTTCAGCCTTTGAAACGGTACTCGGTCAAACAGGAGTAATGATTCTCGCTGTCGGTTTAGCCATGTTTGCTTTCTCCACTATTCTTGGATGGTTCTGGTATGGTGATACAAGCGCCCGCTATATTTTTGGCCCCAAAGTAGGCCCCATTTATAAAGGGTTATGGATTTTGGTTATTGTAGTTGGAGCTGCAGGTGGCGGTGGTAAATTCCTTGGTAACATTTGGAACCTTTCCGATACAATGAACGGTCTAATGGCTGCTCCTAACCTTGTTGCCCTTCTTTTACTCTCCAAAGAACTTCGTCGCCTTGTCAAAGATTTTGATGCCAAGAGAAAATCAGGGGAAATTAAGTAAATTATCACAATTTGACAAATATACTAACTATTGTAACATGGCGGCAGGGGCGGAAATCCGCCCCTGTCTTCTGTGCAACGAAATTTATATAAAGAACAGGGGGAATAGGTGTGTTACTTCGTCCTACCAGAATGGAAGTTAATTTGAAGAATATTCAATCTAACTTCAAAGCAATTCAGAAACACGTAGGAACTGGTTCCCAGGTCATGGCTGTAGTGAAAGCTGATGCTTATGGGCACGGTGCTTTAGAAGTAACCAAAGCTCTTCTTGATGTAGGATGTCAGCGTTTTGCCGTAGCCACTCCAGATGAGGCGGTACAGATACGAGAAGCAGCAATAAACGACCCACTATTGGTTCTTGGCCCCTCTCCTTACGATGTTGCTTCAGAATATGTCAAATATGATATAGCGGCTGCCCTTACAGATATTAAGTTTGCACAGGCGATGAGCCGTGAAGCTGTTAATCAGGGAAAGACAGCTTTGCTTCATCTAAAAATTGATACTGGAATGGGGAGAATAGGTTTTCTCCCACAAGAAATACCTCAAGTTATAGATGAAATTTTGAAATTACCAGGAATAAGAGTAGAAGGACTCTTTACTCACTTTGCTGTTGCAGATGAAAAACGCTTGGATTATACAGAGCTTCAATTTACGCGATATATGGATGTGTATCATTTTCTTGAGAGCAAGGGGCTCCGAATTCCATTGCGCCATGTTTGCAATAGCGCAGCAGTGCTTCATTCTCCCGAGATGTATCTGGATGCTGTTCGACCAGGTGTCATCCTTTATGGTATGTGGCCTTCCGATGAGTGCGTTCGCCCTATAGAATTAAAGCCCACATTTGAAGTAAAAACAGCTATTGCTTCTATAAAAGAGTTGCCATGCAATAGTGGCATCGGATACGGTCTTCGCTATATGACACGAGGCATAGAAAAAATTGCCATTATTCCGTTAGGTTATGGAGACGGGTACTCTCGCTCACTGTCAATGAAAATACCAGTTCTTGTGCGCGGTAAAAGAGTTCCTATTGTTGGAAATATATGCATGGATCAGACGATGATCGATGTTACGGATATAGATGACGTAAAAGTGGGAGATGAAGTTGTTATTATAGGGCGTCAGGGTGAAGAGTTTATTACGCCAGAGGAAGTGGCGGCAATTCGGAATACTATTAATTACGAAATTCCAATTATGTTTTTGCCGCGAGTTCCCAGAGTTTATATTCGTTAGATCAACAGGAAAGAATAAAGGGAGGCTGTCAATGGAGGCAGCCTCCTTATTTTTTTATGACCCTCTTTACCGAAGGGGCATACGTATTTTTTCCATGGTGATTTCTTTGAGGTTTGCAGCGCCACACATAAGCATAATGTTACGAAGCTGTTCGCCTAAAAATTCTGTATAAAGAGCAACACCTTCAGATTGGCCTCCGCATGCTGCTATAACATATGGTCGACCGATCATAACTGCGTCGGCTCCTAGTGCCAAGGCCTTGAAAATATCGGCTCCCGTACGGATTCCTCCGTCTACTATTATTTTGAGGCGATCTTGTACTGCTGCCCGAATTTCCGGTAAGACCTCACACGTGGCGGGAGCTGAGGGCATAACGCGGCCACCGTGAGAAGATACGACAATAGCGTGGCCCCCTGCCTCTAAGGCTTTAAGTGCGCCCTTAGCGGTCATAACACCTTTAAGAATGAAAGGAACTTTTGTCGCATTAGTAAGAAGGCGAAGGTCTTCCACGCTCTTAGGCGAGAGAGTATTGACTTTACTTCCCATGTTTTTCAACCCTGCCATATCAATATCCATTCCAAAAGCTGTGGGTTTTGTTGTATTAATTGAATCGAGTCTCTCTTGTAATTTTTCATTGCTCCACGGTTTGCATACGGGGACACCGCGATTCTTATGCCTTTTAATAATATCTATGCTGCTTTCGAACATCCCAGGAGCAGGTCCATCTCCCGTAAAAGCAAGGATACCTGCCTTGTTGGCTCCTTCAATGGTTAATTCCATATATTCGATGTCAGTCATAATACCGTTATAGTTTTTTTTCATACCACCTATGGGGGCAATAAAGATCGGATAGCTAAAGTTCTGACCGAACATAGCCAAAGTTGTATCTTGTCCGCAGTTTTCATAGCACGTATCCATATTGAGTTTGACACTATCCAAAAATTCAGTGCAAACAGTCCAAGAAGAACCGTTGCCTACAGCCCCCACTCCAGGGACTTCTCCACGGCAGGAGATGCCGTTACATACTTTACAGACTCTGCATCTTGGGGACATCTTTTCTTTTGCGCGCTCCCATATTTCTTGTATTGTCATTTTGAGATGCTCCTTTGTATAGAAAATATACCGTGTCATTGTAGTTTCTCTTATTATTGGAAGTCAAAATAAATTTGTTATGGGGGAATAAAAATGTTTTTCTATTTTATGCCCTTATGCTTCATATAATTATGCTGTAGAGGTTAGAATACATAGGATAGGATAAAGGGGCATTTTTTGAGGGATGTTCTTTTTTTACATAAAAATTATGCCTCAAAAGGAAAAAATGGATATAATCAGACCTGGAGTTTGAATATAAGGAGGACGTAAGACTGATGGAAAACAATTTGCCTTCACTTCGGAATTTTCCCGTAGAGGCGTTAACCGACGAAGACGTAAAGCTTCTTGATAATGCAGCTCGCAAGGCACGTATTGATGCTGTGACTATGGTTTCTCTCGCAGGGAGTGGACATCCTGCCGGATCCCTTTCAAGTATGGAAATGTACTTGGCTACATACGGTGTGGCCAATCTCACCCCTGAAAATTGCAACGATACAGACCGTGACTATATAGTCGTCAGCCACGGACATACCTCTCCTGGCGCATACGCGACTTTAGCTACATGGGGCTTTTTCGAACCTCTCGATGCTGTTGCCAATTTCAGATTATGCTCCAGTCCTTTCCAGGGACATGTTGAGAGAAATGTTCCCGGAATAGACTGGGGAAGTGGAAACCTCGGGCAAGGGCTGGCTGCTGGTGTAGGTTTTGCTCTTGCGCAAAAAGCCCGGAATAACAGCGGGCGTGTCTTTGTCGTTATGGGTGACGGAGAACAGACCAAGGGGCAGGTTGCCGAAGCACGGCGAATTGCGGTAAAAGAGGGACTTTCAAATATTACAGCCCTTATCGATTATAACCACATACAAATTTCCGGACGTACAGAAGATGTTATGCCTGTTGATGTGCGTTCATTATGGGAAGCCGATGGTTGGGGAGTTCTCGAATGCGATGGACACTCCTTTGCCGAGATCTATGCGGCTTTGCGCGATGCTGTAAATGACGATGTTCCGACAGTAATTATCTGTCATACCCAAATGGGAAAAGGCATCTCCTTTATGGAAGGTATTCCTGATTATCACGGAAAAGCACCGAGTAAAGATCAGTATGCAGAAGCCATGAAAGAGCTTGGCGGTGACTTGGAATATCTCGAAAAGGCCAAATCTTTACGGGGCAATCCGATGCCTGTAGGGAGAAAAATTGTTCCCAATTCAAATAATCTTGTCTATGGGGAACCTCGCCAGTATGACAGTGAAACGAAGACAGACAACAGATCGGCCTTTGGCAATGCTCTTGCCGATGTGGGAGCCCTTAACTATAAGAAAGAAGACAAGACACCTCTTCTTGTTTTTGACTGTGACTTGGCAGGTTCTGTAAAAACAGCCGATTTCGCTAAAAAGTGCCCTGAATGGTTTATTCAGACAGGCATACAGGAGCATGCTACTGCGACAGTTGCCGGAGCTGCTTCTGTGGCTGGCGCTGTAAGCGTTTGGGCTGATTTCGGAGTGTTCGGATTGAGCGAAGCCTATAATCAGCAGCGGCTGAATGACATAAACAAGACAAACCTTAAACTGGTGCTTACTCACGTGGGTCTTGACGTGGGAGAAGATGGCATGACCCATCAGTCCATTGACTACGTTGGCCTTTTAAGAAATACATTTGGTTGGAAACTTATTGTTCCGGCAGACCCCAATCAGACAGACAGAGCGACACGATGGGCCATTAAAGAAGCGGGGAATGTCTGCCTTGCCATGGGACGAAGCAAGTTGCCAGTCCTTACAGACGAGGAAGGCAAACCAATCTTTGGCGAAGATTATACGTTTGAATATGGTCAGGCAGTGAAGGTACGTGATGGTAAAGATGGTGCCATCTTTGCACTTGGGGCCATGACAGGAAAAGCTCTTGAAGCCTGGGAAATACTTCGTGAAAAAGGATTGAACTTCAAGCTCTTTTCCGTAGCTACTCCATTAGCCATCGACACGGCAGCTTTAAGGGAAGCTTGCGACACAGGCGTTGTTATTTCTGTTGAAGATCATCATTATCACAATGGTTTAGGTGTTAGCATAGCCTTAGCAATGGCTGAGGAAAGGCTTAGTGCTGCCTTTATGCCTCTTGGCGTACATTCATACGGTGCTTCTGGCAAGTCTGAAGAAGTAATGAAGCAGATGAAGCTTGATGCAGCGTCAATAGCTTCGCAGGCCGAAGAATGTTGTAAAGGAAGGGCGTAAGTAAAAAAACATGCACAATCTCTTGCTACATATTTGTTGTGCTCCAGATGCAACAATCCCATGGCCAGCACTTATTGAGGAAGGGTATTGTGTAACGGGATATTTCTACGGGCACAATATTCACCCGCAAGAAGAGTATAATCGGCGGAGAGAGGCAGTAGAGACACTTGCCTCTCTCCTGTCTCAATCTGTATATATAGAAGAATATAATCCCAATGAATGGCTTGAAAAGGCAAAGGCTTTATCTGAAGAGCCCGAAGGCGGGCGTCGGTGTTCCCTTTGTTTTGCCTTACAGCTGGAAGCCGCTGCTCAGAGAGCCCGGGAGCTTTCTTTTTCTTATTTATGTACGACCCTGACTATTAGTCCTCATAAAGATCCTGATAGAATTAATAGGTTGGGAGAAGAAATTTCAGCTCGATATGGAATTATATGGCTGAACAAGATATGGAGAAAAAATAACGGTTTCGTAGAATCGGTACGAAAAAGCCGTGAGATGAATCTATATCGTCAGAACTATTGCGGTTGTTGCTATAGCATACATGCCGAAAGTATTGATAAGAGGAGATGACCCCCATGGAGGATGAACGTAGCGTATTGCCTGTCGGAAAACTTCCCCCAGATATTCTAGAGAAGCACATATTGCAGTTTAGTGGAGCTAGACGGCCTGATGTTCTCGTTGGACCTGGCATTGGGGAAGATGCTTCGCTTATCCGGTTCCCCGAGGGAAAACTATTAGCTGTCTCTTCTGATCCTATTGTAGGCGCTTCGGAGGGTGCTGGAACCTTTCTTGTTCATATTAACGCCAACGATATCGCATGTAAGGGTGGAGATCCCGCATATCTCATTATTACGCTCATTATCCCTGTAGATCAGGGGCTTCCCTTTGCGTCGATGATCATGGAAGAAATCCACCACGCCTGTAAAAAAATGGGTGTTGCCGTTATAGGTGGTCATACGGAATTTACAGATAGATATAAAAAACCTGTCATAGTGGGAACGATGATGGGCCAAACATCGTATCTTTACAGAGCAACTGACATTTGTGTTGGCGATGGTGTTATTATGACCAAACATGTGGGGCTTGAAGGCATGTCCATACTGGCTCATGATAGATGCGATCTTCTCGAAAGAAGTCTGACCAGCGAAGAAATTCAAGAGGTTTCGTCATGGATTTCTTCAATATCCGTATTGGAAGATGCCAAAACTGTTCGAGATATAGCCAGATTTATGCACGATCCTACTGAAGGTGGACTTTTTGGTGGACTTGCAGAGATATGTCGCTTAAGCGGACTTGGCCTTCAACTCAATAAAGAGGCCATTCCAGTTCACCCCTTAACGAAAAAAGTACAGGACGACTTAGATTTTGACGTTTTTCATCTTATCTCTTCAGGAGTTCTTGTTGTTGTTGTTCCTAAAGAACATATTGACGAAGCATTGGCACGTTTCGAAGAGAAAGATATTTCTGCAACGTTGATAGGAACCATAGCTGCAGAAGGCCAGGACAATGATGAACTGAACACAAAAGAAGAACTATGGAGACTTCTTGATCTGTAAGAAGTCCCAATAAGGAGGAAAAAGTGCTTATGCAGAATATTTTTCACCGTACAGAGAAGTTACGTCAGTCTTTTCCCGCCCTTGGAATAGACGCTGTTGCGCTTTTTGTTTTCGAACGTTCTAATTGGGAAAGTGTGTATTACATTTCCGGTTTCCGTGGAAGTAGCTCTGGAGTTCTTATCACAGAAAAAGAAACATTTCTTGTAACAGATGGGCGCTATTTAACGCAGGCATCGGAGCAGTCGCCCTTTACGCTGGTTCCACAGGGACAACGTTCTCTTCTTGAAACAATGTGTGATCTTATGGAGGAACATGGCTGTTCTCGAATCGGAGTGGAGAAAGAAAAGATATCGGCCAAGACATTTGAGCAGATTCAACATTCACTGGAAGGAAAAGAATGGTGTGATATTTCCAGTCTTTTGCCTATAATGCGGAGGACGAAGGATACTTCTGAGATTGAGCTGATCAAAGAGGCCGGAATGATTGCGTGCAATGCTTATAGAGAAGTTACAGCCCGAGTACAAGAAGGGATGTCTGAAAAAGAGTTTGAAGCTCTATTGGAATATATGGTGAAGAAGCTTGGTGCTGAGGCAGGTTGGGGAAATCATAATTTTATAGTTGCCTCTGGAGCTCGGAGCGCTTTGCCTCACGCGGCACCCACTGACCAGCCTTTCAAAAAAGGAGATTGGGTGACAGTCGATTTTGGTGCTATGGTTGGAGGATATATCTCTGACCTCACGCGTAATTTCTGCCTTGGCGAACCTGATTCGAAAGTGCGAGAGATCGAAGCAATTTTGCTGCGTGCCCATAAGGAAGCTGCTGCAGCCCTTAAACCAGGTGTTGCCGGAAAGGACATAGATGCCATTGCCCGTAAAATCATTTTTGATTCAGGGTATGGAGAATATTTCAACCACGGTCTGGGACACGCTTTGGGATTGGAGATTCATGAAAATCCGAGATTATCTCCATTAAGTAAAGATATTCTTCAAGTTGGGGATGTAGTCACTATAGAACCTGGCATTTACATTCCTGGTTTCGGAGGAATGCGTATCGAAGATGATTATCTCATTACGGAAAATGGAGCGGAGCGTATTTCCGGAGATTTAGATCAGGGGCTACTTATTCTTTAATACATTAACGGTTGCTTTTTTAACAGAGAGACGGATATAATGTCTCTACATGTGAAGTTTAAAAAATGAAGGAGGGGAAGTTATGACAAAGTATGTTTGCACAGTGTGTGGATATGTTTATGATCCTGCAGAAGGGGATCCTGATAATGGTATTGCCGCTGGAACATCTTTTGAAGACCTTCCGGAAGATTGGGTTTGCCCAGTTTGTGCCGTTGGAAAGGATATGTTCGAGCCAGAAGAGTAGTCTTTCTTGTGGCTTGTTGTATAAGTCTTTTTAATTTAGTAGAAGGAAGAGGGGATTTTTCCCCTCTTTTTTCTTGACTTCTTCCTTGCCTGAATTATAATAGACCAATCTTAAACTATAGTTCTAAAATTTGACTATATGTAACTAGTGTTTAAATAGGGAGGAATAGGTATGAAGAAGTTAGTCGTGTTGCTTGCTGTTATTTTTGTTTTTACGAGTGCTATTGGTGCGATGGCTGCCCAGTCAGCTCTTGAGAAAGATGTTATTCGAGTAGGAACCGAATCGACGTTTCGCCCCTTTGAATTTAGAAACGTTGATAATGAAGTTGTAGGATTTGATATTGACCTCATTAACATGATAGCAGAAAAACTTGGTAAAAAAGTTGAAATCGTAGACTCATCTTTTGACTCTCTTATCCCTTCTTTGCTGACAAAGAAGATTGATATTATAGCAGCAGGAATGAGTGCAACTGAAGAGCGAGCAAAACGCGTTGCCTTCTCAGATACGTATTATCTTACCCCTTCCGCAGTCGTTGTTAAGGCAGAAGAGTCGGGAATAACAAAGGAAGAGGATTTAAAAGGTGATAAAGTGGCTACCGTTCAGATGGGTACAATTCAGGATGCGTACGTCTCTAAGCTTGGTTTGAAAGAAGTCAAACGTTTCTCGAAGACGGATGACGCTTTCAGAGAGGTTCTTCTTGGACGAGCCGATTTTGCAGTAGTAGATGGAACTGTAACTCAGGAAAACCTTGAAAATAACAAAGATTTTACAGATACGCTTAAGAAAGCTTTCAACCTTTATATCGATAAGGGAATGGCCCTGGCCATGAGTAAAGATGATCCTCAGTTCGTAGAGGCTGTCGATAATGCTCTTCGCGAGCTTAAAGAATCTGGGGCACTTGATGAGCTTGAAAAGAAGTGGATGGGAGAGAAATAGTATTTAAAAGCAAGAGCTAGAAGTTTCGCTACGTTGCTTAACTATACGAGATAAAGCGAGGAGAAATTACCGTGTAAGGTAGTTTCTCCTCGCTTCTTTTTTATGTAACGTGGTATTAAACGCTTCTTAGTTCTCTTTATTTTCCAGCTGGAAGAGAATCTCTTGTGTTACCCTAAAAAGCTCTTCTTCCTCAAGACTCTTGCTTTCTACAATCAATGTGGTGTGTTCTGGAAGACGGACAGATAAAGCTTTTCCAACTTGCGGGTAGCTTTCGAGTAGCGCTCTGTATTTTCCCAGGGAGAGAGTGCGGTAGGTAGCTCCAAACCCCATGGGGCGGTCATCTGTGTTAACTTCCTTTTCAGGAATGTAAAGATCGCCGCTTCCTGAGCCAGAGAGCACCGTAAGACTGAAATTACGCCCACCTGGGGCAATATAACGTCGTTTACGCCATATGCCATAATTGCCAGAAGGAGCCTCTAGTTGTTGTGAAAAAAGGTCTTCTCCTGTCCATCCTTCAAGATCAGGCAACGTATCTATTGCGGCTGAAGATACTTCTGCAGAGAAGAGCAGAAGCATCAACGAGAAAAATACTATTTTATGAAAAAGTTTCATCTCTATCCCTTCTTTCGAAGACAACTCTTTAGGTGATATTTTAGCATCAAAAAAGGGGCCCGAAGGCCCCTTCCCCTCAAATAGAACTACAGATAGCTTGCAAGCCCGAGTTCTATAAGTTTTTCTTCTGTTGGTATTCCTTCTTCATTCCATCCTCGCAACGAGTAGTATTGAGGAAGCATGGAATCAAGACGATTGACTCGTCCCTTCATAGGTCCATTGGGAATTGGATCTTTCAACAAGCGTGGAGGCAACGTGTCGTCACTTTTTGAGAGACCTGCCTTCATATTGAAAAGACGTTCGAGGTTCCAGATTCTATCTCCAGCCTGCATGAAGCTTTCTTCTGTATAATCGACTCCCGTTACTGCCGCAAGTTGAGGAGCAATATCTGCGGCTCCAAGGGCGAATGTTGTGAAAAGGCACATTCCTGCAGAGTCAAGGGCAGCGGTGAGATCTTGAAAAGCCTTGAGCCAGACGGGTTTTGTTTCGTTATCTTCAGGATCTATTTTTTCGGGAGCGCCTAATACTTCAGGTGAAGTCAAATAACCTCTTACATGGCACCCGCCTCGGTTGGAAGTTGCGTATTCAAGTCCCATACCTTGCAAGGCTCGTGGGTCGTAGGCTGGCATTTCCTGCTTTTTTACGGTCATGGAAAGTTCAGGATGGCCCCATTTTTCAGCCAATCTCCACGATCCTTCAGCAAGTTCATCGCCAAACCCACGTCTATAGGCTGTATCTTCTGTTAACTTTACCATAGCGTTAACATTGCCAAAATGCAAGTCATATTCAGTTTCATTTTCGGTAAGAACGCCCATTTCGTAAAGTTCCATGGCGCAGGCTATAGTGGAACCGAGTGTTATTGTGTCCATTCCCAGTTCGTTGCAGATAAAATTGGCTTTGACAATAGCATCAATATCGTCAATGCCGCAATCTGGGCCGAATGACCACGTGCTTTCATATTCTGGCCCTTCACCCTGCCCCACATAGATACCGTTGCTCTTGGCAACTCGTCCACATCCGATTGGGCATCCCATACAGCCCTTATTTTTTATGAGGTTTTTCTCATTGTATGTTTCGGCACTGACTTTATCTGCACCTTCGAAAATAGCTTCTCTGAAGTTTCTTGTGGGAAGAGCTCCCGCTGAGTTGATGATGCCGACAAGTACGTTTGTTCCGAAGGTTGGCAGTCCTCCTGATGTTACTGGATGTTCTTTGAGTTTCTTTCGTGCAGCGGCTACGCTCTGGAAAACGGCATCCCGATCGGCAACTTTGACGCCCTTCGTTCCTCGAACGACGATGGCTTTAAGATTTTTAGAGCCCATAACGGCTCCTACACCGGAACGGCCGGCGGCTCTGTCTTTTTCGTTCATAATGCAGGCGAATTTAACGAGGTTTTCTCCTGCCGGCCCGATACAGGCTACTTTTGCTTCAGAGTCTGTCTCTGTGAGCAGGGAGTCTGTTACGGAGTGAACATCCTTTCCCCAGAGATGACGTGCGTCACGAATTTCTATCATGTCATTGTATATGTAGATATAGACTGGAGCTTTGGCTTTTCCTTCAAGAATGACCATGTCAAAACCGGCATATTTAAGTTCCGGTCCCCAGAACCCCCCCGAGTTGGAAGCCGCAATAGTTCCCGTCAGAGGTCCCTTGGTTATAACATCGTATCGTCCTGATGATGTGGTGAGGGTTCCGGTAAGAGGTCCCGTGGCAAAGATGAGTTTGTTTTCAGGGCTGAGCGGGTCGACTGTTGGGTCAACTTCATCTATATAGTATTTTGTGCCAAGGCCGCGTGCTCCTATAAAGAGACGGGCGTCTTCGCTTCGAATAGGTTCTATTTTCCACGTTTTTTCGCCGAGATTTACACGTAAAACCCGACCTGTCCATCCAAACATTATGCCTCAACCTCCTCAACTATCGCTGCAAATTTAGCGGCATAGGCTCTTTTCTTTTCGAGGTTATCCTTTTCGGCAGGAACATATTGAAGAGCTTCGGTAGGGCAGAAAAGAGCGCATTGAGGATCACCATCGCATTGCGTGCACTTAAAGGCGCTTTTGCCCTCTCTGTTATAGGAAATGTTCCCGAAAGGACAGGCAACTACGCACATACGGCATCCAATGCATTTTTCTGAATGAATATTAATAATGCCCGTTTCCTGATCCTGTTCCAGTGCGCCAGTCTTGCATACTGATGCACATGGAGCGTTTTCACATTGCAAACATGTCATGGGAACATGTATTCCCAGTTCGAATCTGAACACTTTGATTCGAGCCAGGGAAGGACGACATTCCCCTTCCTGAGACAAAGAACAAGCTACCTCACAACTGCCACATCCAATGCAGCGATCTGGCGAAATGAGTAATACTTTTTCCATGAACTTTTCTCCCCTTTCACATTTTGCAATATAGTTGAATTAGCCTACCCCCGTGTTGCTTTTACTTTTGAAAAAACAAGTGCGTACGCTTCCTCTTTACGACGACATTGCGGGCATATCTCTTCATAAGAGCTAAGATCGTTATCGTCGTCGTAGTTGAGAGCTGCCCGTTCTAGCTGCTCTTTTGTTGCGAAAAAGCGTCCACATCGAGTGCACTGTACAAGTTGGAACTCTCTTCCCCAGAGTATTCGTACGCCATCCTTTTCCAGCTTTTCTATAGCGCCGGTAGGGCATACTTCTGCGCATGCGCCGCATCCGATACACGACGTTGGCGGTTCCTTGAAGGGAGAGGTGACTTCACGTTGATGACCTCGCCGGCAGAAATCAAGACATCCAATACCTTCAGCTTCGCAGGCGCGAACGCAAAGGCCGCAGAGAATACATTTCGATGCAGAATCGTGGGAGGCATTCTGAGACGTATCAATCGGAGCATTGAGAGATGGATTGGGAGATAGATCGAGTGGGGGAGCGAGATGAGTATCAAGTGGAATGTGGGGAAGGGAATCTGGCGAAGTATTGAATTGAGTGGGAACAGAAACTTTGTATTTTTCAAAGAGATGGCGAAGAACTGGTGTGTTACACGCTTCTTTTGCCTCTTTGGCGATAAGTGTCAGTACGAATTTCCGAAGCGAGTATATTTTCGGCGTATCCGTTTCTATGATGAGTCCGTCTTTTGTAATGGGATAAGAGCACGCCATAACGACTTTGCGCTTCTTGCCTTCTTCTATCTCTACGGAGCACATTCGGCAATTTCCATCAGCCGGTAATCCGGGGTGGTAGCAGAGAGTGGGGATATGGATGCCAAGAAGGCCGGCTGCTTCTAAAATGGTTGTTCCTGCTTCGATGTCCAGAGGATTTCCGTTTATAGTGACAGAGATCATGATGTCGCCTCCTTTGGCCTGGGTTCAATAGCTTCGAAACGACATACCTCCAGGCACATTCCGCAGGTAATACATTTATCGTGGTCGATTTTTCGAATATCCCGGTCCTTTCCCGAGATGGCGCCAGTTGAACAGTTGGCCTGACAGGCACCGCAGCCTATACACTTGTTACGGAGAATAAAAGGCATGTACATTCCTTGGCAAACGCCGGCTCGGCAGAAATGTTCCTTTTCATGTTCTTCGTATTCTTCTGGAAAATAGAGAAGGGTGGAGAGAACGGGATTGGATGCTGTTTTCCCAAGTCCGCAGAGAGCTGTTTCAGGCATATTCTCTGCAATAGCGCGCAACCTTTCAGTGTCTCCAGATTCACCTTTCCCCCTTGTCAATTTATGAAGAATCCGTTGCATTTCCATAAGGCCTTCACGGCAGGGAGTGCATTTACCGCACGATTCCGTTACGAGAAAATCAACAAAATATCGGGCCACATCGACCATGCAGCTTCGTTCATCCATGACGATTATGCCGCCGGAGCCCATCATAGACCCTACGTCAGCCAAACGGTCGAAATCCACAGGAAGGTCGAGGAAGGATTCGGGAATGCATCCCCCCGATGGTCCACCTGTCTGTACGGCCTTGAAAGGCCTGTTTTTCAGGGTTCCCCCTCCAATATCGAAGATAATTGTACGGAGAGTTGTTCCCATGGGAACTTCGACGAGGCCGCTGTTTTTGACTTTGCCTACGAGAGAGAATATTTTTGTGCCTGGGCTCGTCTCTGTTCCCAGACTTCGAAACCAGCTGGCTCCCTTCGAAATAATGGGAGGAATATTGGCCCATGTTTCTACATTATTAAGAACTGTAGGTTTCTCCCAGAGTCCTTTCTCTGTAGAACGGATATATTTGACCCTCGGAACTCCAACCCGGCCCTCTATGGAGGCCATTAGCGCTGTCGATTCGCCGCAGACGAAGGCTCCGCCTCCACGATAGACTTCAATGTCGAAGGAAAAACCGGATCCGAGAATATTATTGCCAAGAAGCCCCACCTTACGGGCTTCCTTTATCGCCATGGAGAGGTGCTTGACGGCTAACGGATATTCGTCTCGCACATATATAAAGCCCTGATTAGCGCCTATGACATAAGCACCGATGGCCATTCCCTCAATAACGCTGTGTGGGTCGCCTTCCATAAGACTTCGGTCCATAAATGCCCCTGGATCTCCCTCGTCCCCGTTGGCGATAACGTAGCGAATGTCTGATTCTATCTTTCGAGCGGATTGCCATTTCTTGCCAGTAGGGAATCCGCCGCCGCCCCGGCCTCTCAGACCGGAATCGATAACTTCCTGCAAAACATGTTCTGGCCCTGTTTCGAAGGCTCGAAGAAGAGCTTCGTAGCCGTTGGCCAGAATATAGTCGTCTATTTTTTCAGGGTTGAGCTCTCCTGAATTGCGGAGGGCGATTCGTGTCTGATGAGAATAGAAGGGAATCTGTTGGGCTTCGGTAGTCGATTTCTTCGTGTTGGGATCCCGATAGAGAAGATGACTAATTGTTTTTTGCCTTAAAATGGTTTCGTCGATGATTGACTGAACGTCTGATGGCTTAACTTTCTGGTAGAAAATGTTACCGGGGTTAATAGTTACCAGTGGGCCATGTTCGCAAAAACCGTGGCATCCTGTTGAATCCAGGGAAATCTGAAGATTAACGTTTAACTTCCTCTCTTCGAGTTCCTTTTCGAAGGTGCGGTATACGTCGCGACTCCCACTTGCGATACATCCTGTACCAAAACATATGCGGACGGAGGGAATGGTAGCCGCTGTTTTTTCTTCTCGTAGTTTTCTCCGGTATTCACGAAGGTCTGAAGGGGTGTTAAACGTCATTGTTTCGTTCCTCCTCAATCATAGATGGAATGAGATTGGGCGTCATTTGTCCGTAGACTTTTTCATTGACCATGACTACAGGAGCCAGAGCGCACGCACCAAGACAGTTTACCGTTTCCAGAGTAAACTGACCATCTGGAGTTGTCTCCCCTGAAGAGATAGAGAGTTCCTTTTGCAGCGTGTTGAGGATGAATGCTCCTCCTCTGAGGTGACAGGCTGTTCCCCCGCAAACACGAATAGTCTTACGTCCTCTTGGCGAGAGCGTAAAGGCTTTGTAAAACGTGGCGACACTGTAAACGCGACTTTCCGGAACATCAAGATAGGTAGCGACTTCTTTCATCGCTTCGACGGGAAGATAACGGAAGGTTCGTTGAATATCCTGAAGAATGGGAAGAAGAAAGCGTGATTCCTTGGAGTATGAAGAGAGAATGTTCAGCAAGGCTTCTTTTTGTTTCTGGCGGTTGTCAGAAGACATAGTAATACTATGGTCTGTCAATGAAAGTCCCCCCTTTATGCCGACTTTCTGACAATTCTTTTATATTGTACAACTTAATTTGTTTTTGTCACTTTCTCCCTTGAGCGGGTACATCGCTACTTTTCTTTTTAGACGTCTTCCCCAAATCATGTTAAGATTTTTCAGTTAGACTGTTTGTTATGTTAGAATATTAGAATTTCTATGGCCAGGAGGAATACGTGTGTATCGTTTTGCATTAAAGGTATATGGCTGCCAGATGAACGTTTATGATGGCGATAAACTTCGTACAGCCCTTATTCAAAAGGGGTGGAAAGAAGTAGAGGAAGAAGAGGCCGATCTGGTTATCTTCAATGGCTGTAGTATCAGGGCCAAAGCTGAACATAAAGTGTGGAGCGAACTCGGTCGTTACGGTGATAGCTGGAATGAGAAAAGCAAACCTTATGTTGCTGTAACCGGCTGTATTGCCCAGCGTTTGGGAGAGGCCATGATGACTCGTTTTCCATGGGTGCGCCTTGTGGGAGGTCCCCGTCATATAGGGAATCTGCCTGAGGCATGCGAACGAGTAATGGCAGGGGAGTGTATCTCTCTTCTTGATGAGGATCCCAGAGCCTTTATTGACCTTGAGGTTCCTCCTATTGAAAGAGTGAATCCATGGAAGGCTTATGTGACCATAGCTCATGGGTGTGATAACTACTGTACATATTGTATCGTTCCCTATGTGCGAGGGCGTTTTGTTTCCAGATCTCCAGAGTCAATTATCAGAGAGGTTGAGAAACTTGTTGCCGATGGCATAAAAGAGGTAACTCTTTTGGGTCAGAATGTCGACAGTTACGGTCTTGATTTTGATAATGGCTACACATTTTCATCCCTTCTTCGCGATGTAGCTAATATTGAGAATCTGCCTCTTATTCGTTTTGTAACCTCTCATCCGAAAGATTTTACGCCGGATATTGTCAAGGTTATGTCTCATTACCCGAAGATTTGTCCGTCGATAAACCTTCCCATACAGTCGGGGAGCGAGCGCATATTACAGAAAATGAACAGGAAATACACTCTTGAAAAGTATAGAGAAACTGTTTCTATCATTCGTAGCGCTCTGCCAGAAGTGGGATTGACCAGCGATCTTATCGTAGGATTTCCAGGCGAAACAGAAGAAGACTTTCAGGATTCTGTAGCGGCACTTCACGAGTTCCGTTACGATCTTGTTCATACAGCTGCATATTCTCCCCGTGAAGGAACAGTGGCTGCTACAATGCCAGATCAGATTCCTCAGGAGATAAAGATGAAACGTCTCAATATCGTTAACGAAATACAGTCTCGCATAGCTTCGGAAATCAACCAGAGCCTTGTAAATAGAACGTATTCGATTCTTATTGACGATGTTGCTCCGAAGGGGGAAGGATTGGTTCAGGGTCGTACTCCTACTGATAAAGTTGTTATTATCAAGGGTGGAAAAGACCTTATCGGTCATTTTGCTACTATAAAAATTACTTCTGCTGATAATTGGTGCCTTTACGGAGAGGTGATTGATATCGTTGACTAAAGAAAAAACGAAGGCGCTCTTTTTCTTCGCCGCCGGAATTCTTTGTCTCGTCTTCGCAGGTCTGCTGATTACCACTTTTTCAGGACGATGGGAGGCAGGCCGTCCCACTGTTGTTGCAGGGCCTCTGCCTGTTGCCAGAGTGGAGAAGGAACCGCAGCCGATGGAACAGCAACCTGTGGAGGAAAAAGACGAGTGGGTCGTATATATAACGGGGTGTGTGCAAAAGCCTGGTGTCTACCACGTTCCAGCTGATTCGAGAGTCTATCAGGTTGTTGATATGGCCGGCGGGCTCTCTTCACTGGCCGATCACGAAGCTATCAATCTCGCGACACCGTTACAGGATGGGATGCACATTCACGTGCCGGTTCGTGGCGAGGTTCCCAAAGAGGATGTTCAGACGAAGGGGACGTCTTCCGTTTCTTTGAATGGGGCTGTCGCGTCTCGTGCAGAAGAAAGGGATATAAATAGGAAGATTGATATTAACAGTGCTTCAGAGGAACAATTACAGGCATTACCAGGAGTTGGTTCCAAGATAGCAGCGTCTATAGTGAGTTACAGAGAGTCTCAAGGGGACTTTGAGGTCGTTGAGGATCTGCTGAGGGTGAGAGGTATTGGCCCTGCAAAATTCGAGAAGATACGTCAACTGGTTACGATAGGTTCATGACAGCTCTCGGCAGAATGCCGGCCCTCTTTCCCTTTGCCGGCATATGTCTGGCCCTTCTTGTTCAGCAACGTGGCGTGTCATTGATATGGGATTCTTTACTGGCCATGCTTGGCACTCTGGCGTTGCTTTTCCTTTTTACTGACAGAGATGCTCCCGATTATTGGAAGGCCGCGATAGGACTTCTTCTTATTGCGGGAATTGGCAGCATGGGAGTTTGCCTGAGAGTGTCTGAGCCTTTTGAACATGCCGGAGAGAGATACAAAGGGCAGGGCGTTGTTCTTTACGAGCGTTCCTGGGGAGGAAGAAGGGCTCTTTTGCTTCGAACCTCAGTAGGTCGGGTTATGGCAAAAGTAGGGCCCCAGTATGAACTCCTTCCTGGAGATAAAATAAAATTATCGGGGATACTGCTCGAACTTCCGTCATATAAGGATAATTCCTTTCGAGAGGATCGATATTGGAAGGCCCGCGGAGCCATTGGCGAGATTATTCCGGAAGATATTTCGTTGCTTGGCTCATCACGCTGGATGTCGCCCATTGGGTGGAGAAATGTCCTCGTACAGCGTATTCTTTTGACATTGCCTCCCCGTACGCGAGGGTACATACTGGCCTGTTGGACCGGTCTGAAATCTCCAGTGTTGAGCTTTAAGCATCAGCAATGGGGGACGAGCCACCTATTGGCTGTTTCCGGTTTTCACGTTGCTCTTTTTGTTTCAGGCCTGTGGCTTCTTATTCCCGCAGGAAAGAAAAGGGAGCTCGTGGTTTCTGGTGCTTTGTGGGGCTATATTTTCCTGACTGGAGCGGCTCCAAGTGCGATACGAGCTGCAATTATGATGCAGATAGCTCTTTTAGGGCGCTTATTTGGCCGACCTCCGTCACCTGTTAATTCCGTTTCACTGGCGGGACTCTTGCTTCTTTTATGGCGTCCCTTCTGGTTTTGGGATTTGGGATGGCGTCTTTCTATAATAGCGGCTTTGATTATTGCCGCAGCCCTTGAGAGAAGACTTTCTCCTCTGTGGTGGTGTAGTGTGAGTCCTGCAATTTGGGTGTCTACTCTTCCGCTGGTTTCCGCGGTCTGGGGGAGTGTCCCCTTGGCGGGAGTTGTTATGAACACTTTTGCCGGTGCTGTTTTTGGCGTTTTATATCCTCTGAGCTCTCTTTTGGTCTTGCCGTCGTTACTGGCTATCCCTGGCGGATATTGGCTTTCCCGCTCCGCTGAAGGGCTCTTTTATCTTTGGGAACTTTGTGCTGATACGATTGTTCGTTTTGTTCCCTGCCACGTCTCGTGGAACCCCTTCTGGGGAGCTCTTGCCGCTGGAATTTTCCCCTTGTTTCTTGCTCGATCCATCCGGCTTTCGTGGAAGCGTTCTCTATCGACGGCATTACTGTTACAATGTGTTGTGATATTGATTTTGATGTAGTATTTAAGATTAAGAGTTGAGACTGAGAGTTATGGAGGTTGAGAGGCATGTTACTTGTTTTAGATGTAGGAAACACGACGACAGTTGTGGGTGTCTACGATAATGATAATCTTGTAGCTCACTGGCGGCTTGTTTCTGAACGACATACATCTGATGAACTTGGAATCTACTTGCGCAACTTATTGCAGTTTGCGTCTATACCATATAGAGAGATACACGGAGCTATTCTATCGAGTGTCGTTCCTTCTTTAGACAGTGTAATTCAGGAAGGCGTATCCCGTTATTTTAACGACGTTCACTGTTTGCGCGTTTCGTATAAATTGGATTTAGGCATGGACATCCTTTATGGTGCTCCGCACGAAGTTGGGGCGGATCGTCTGGTCAATGCTGTGGCAGGGCGTGAACGTTATGGCGCTCCGCTGATCGTCATCGATTTCGGAACGGCCATTACTCTCGATATTATTTCGAAGGAAGGGGCCTATCTGGGTGGCACCATTTCACCAGGCCTTGTTTCAGGAATGGAAGCTCTCTTTGGCCGCACGGCGAAGCTGCCTCAAGTCTCTTTGGAGGCTCCGATGAGTGTTATAGGAAGCAATACCATGGAATCCATTCAGGCTGGGCTTATGTTTGGAAATGCCGGTTTGGTGGATTTTCTTGTTCGAAAAACAAGGGAGACTCTGGGATGCCGTTGTGGTGTTATCGCTACAGGCGGTCATGCAGAGGCTATCGCTAAAATATCTGAGACCATTGAAACTGTAGATCAATGGCTTACCTTGGAAGGACTGCGGATAATATATGAAAGAAACGTTTCCTAAGGTTGTTGGAGGAGTTCCCCTCGAATCACCTCTTATCTTAGCTCCCATGGCCGGTATAACCATTCCTCCGATGAGAGCCTTTTTCCGCAAACTTGGAGCCGCTGCCGTTCATACGGAGATGATCAGTGGTGCCGGTTTGATCCGCAGTAGTGTGAAGACGAAGAACATGCTTGCCGTCTGTGAGAAAGAGGATCCGGTGATTTTGCAATTTTTTGCCGGCGATACAGACACTCTCTATGCAGCGGCCTGTAAGGCTGAGCAGGAGGCGCATGGGCGATTTGCTGCCGTTGGAATCAATATGGCTTGTCCCATGCCTAAAGTTCTTAAAAAGGGAGCCGGGTCTCGTTTACTTCAATATCCCGATAGAGCGGTTTCCATGGTGAGGGCATTGAAGGAATTCAATCTCCCCGTCTGGGCCAAAGTACGAATTTGCTCAGATCGTGCCCCGCTCTCAACAGAAATGTTTTGTGAGAAACTATTAGAGGCTGGTGCAGATAATATTTGTGTGCACGGCAGAACTCCGGCCCAGCGATATTCAGGAACGGCCGATAAAGAGTCTGTTATGAAACTAGCTCAACTTTTTCCCGGAAAAATAAGCGCCAGTGGCGACGTTTTTGAACCTGAAGATGCCCTCCAATATCTGAATGCGGGGTGTGTTTCAGTGTTTATGGCCCGGGGGGCGTTGAAAGATCCTTTTATTTTTCCCCAAACACTGGCGACTTTAGGCTTTTCGGTGGATAATAGATTGTTATGTCCTTCCATAGAGTTGCAAATATCCTTGCTTATTGAATTGGGGGACCACATTGCAGAAATGGCCAGTCCCAGACTGGCTGAAATATTGATAAAGCGGCTTCTCTCCGGTATGTTTAAAGGCATTCCAGGAATAGCAGAACTTCGAAGGGATTGCGCCAGCTTCCATGGCTGGGACGAACTTCGAAGACTCATGAGCGGCTGCGAGCACTATTTTGAAAGGAGAGACGTGTTGTGTCGGCCAATGTAGAAAACAAGACAGATGAGATTGCTCTGCCAGAGGAAGAAATATTCCGCCAGAGAAAAGATAAGCTTCAAAGATTAGTAGAGGAAGAGGGGTACAATCCGTACCTCATAGAGCGCTGGGAACGCGCTGATTTCCTTAAAGATATTAGGGAACGTTTCGATCATCTCGGTGTTGACGAAGCTGATGAGAACGCAAACCTTACTATTGCCGGTCGTATGATGACCCTTCGTAAGCATGGTAAGGCTATGTTTGCAAATCTTCAGGACGAAACTGATACTATGCAGCTTTACTTCCAGCTTAACGCCATGGGAGAAGAAGCCTATAATTTCGCCAAAAAATGGATAGATGGTGGAGATTTTGTGGGTATCGTCGGTATTCCCTTCAGAACGAGACGGGGAGAACTTACCCTGTTGGTGAAGGAGTGCACCCTTCTTTCGAAGGCTCTCCGTCCCCTCCCTGAGAAGTGGCATGGATTGAAGGATACTGAAATTCGTTATCGTCAGCGTTATCTTGACCTGATGGTAAATCCCGATGTGAAAGATACCTTTAGAAAGAGATCTGCCATCATCGCATCTATACGAAAGACTCTTGTAGATCATGGAACTCTCGAAGTGGAGACGCCCATTCTTTCTCTTCTTGCAGGAGGAGCTAATGCGCGCCCCTTCGTTACCTATCATAATGCCCTTGATTCCAATATGTATCTTCGTATTGCTACGGAGCTCTACCTCAAACGCCTTGTCGTAGGAATGTTCGGGCGGGTATTTGAAATTGGTAAGAACTTTAGAAATGAAGGCATAGATACAATGCACAACCCTGAATTTACACTCATGGAAGTGTATTGGGCCTATGCTGACTATAACGATATGATGGATCTTACCGAAGAGATTATACGCAACGCGGCAAAGGTCGTAGGCGAGCAGACTGTTACATACCAGGGCGTTGAACTTGACTTCAGCAAGCCTTTCCGCAGAGTATCCATGCTGGATCTCGTGAAAGAATATGCAGACATTGATTTCAACACCATAAAGACAGACGAAGATGCACGCAAGATTGCCAGAGAAAAGGGCGTTGAGCTTAAGGGTACAGAGAGCCGTTTTGGCGTTCTTAACGAGGTCTTTGAGGCCTTTGTCGAAGAGAAGCTTGTGCAGCCTACCTTTGTTTTGGGACATCCGACGGAGATTTCTCCTCTTGCGAAGAGAGATCCCGAGAATCCTGATTACACCCACCGTTTCGAGCTCTTTATCTATGGCTCCGAGGTGGCTAATGCCTTTAGTGAATTGAACGATCCTCTCGATCAGAGAGAGCGGTTCCTCGATCAGCTTCGCAAGAAAGAAGAGGGAGACGAAGAGGCTCATGCCTTTGACGAAGACTTTATTAACGCTATCGAGTGCGGACTGCCTCCAACTGGCGGTCTTGGCATTGGAATAGATCGTTTAGTCATGTTCCTTACTGACTCTCGCTCCATACGGGACGTTATTTTGTTCCCGACAATGCGTCCAAAAGCGTAAGAGGAGGCTGTTTTTGTGGATCGTAACGAGGCTCAAAAGCGTATTGAAGCTTTAAGAGAAGAACTCAACCATCACGCTTATCTATACTATGTTCTGGACTCTCCTGAAATAGAGGATGATGTCTATGATGCCCTTTTGAGAGAGCTTCTTTCTTTAGAGAAGCTCTTCCCTGAATTTGACGATCCTGATTCTCCCACCCACAGGGTAGGAGGCATTCCTTTAGATCATTTTGAAAAGGTAATTCACGAGACGCCGCTGCTCAGCCTCGATAATGCCTTATCGAAGAATGAAATGTGGTCGTTTGCAGATCGAGTTTCATCAGCCTTAGGGTTGAACGATATAGATTATCTTTGCGAATTGAAAATAGATGGTCTGGCCGTCTCACTGGTCTATGAAGACGGGGTCTTTGTGCGAGGTGCAACCCGTGGGGATGGTCAAATTGGCGAGGATGTAACGGAAAATCTGCGTACCATCCGTTCGCTACCCCTTCGTCTTCGCGAAAAAGTTCCGGGACGGCTGGAAGTCCGTGGAGAAGTGCTCATGATGAGAGAGCAGTTCGCAGCGCTGAATCAGGCTCGTGAAGAGGCTGAGGAACCGCTTTTTGCCAATCCCCGGAACGCTGCTGCCGGAAGTTTGCGGCAGCTCGACTCGACGATTACGGCGTCACGGAAGCTCTCGATTTTCCTTTATTATGTGTCTCAGCCTCAGGAGTACGGTCTATCGACTCAAAAGGAGATACTGGAGTGGCTTCAGCATCTTGGTTTTCCCGTTCAGAAGGCCTGGAAACTCTGTTCCACTCGGAATGAGATTGATGCCTTTATAGAAAAGTGGCGGGAAGGGCGTTTTTCCTTGCCTTACAGCACTGATGGCGTGGTCTTGAAGGTCAATACTGTGGATTTGTGGGGAGACCTGGGATATACGGCTAAATCGCCTCGCTGGGCCATTGCCTTTAAATATCCGCCGGAAGAGAAGGAAAGCCAGATTCTTGACATCGAAATTTCAGTAGGCCGCACAGGCGTTCTTACCCCTGTGGCCAATCTGGAGCCGGTTCATCTTGCCGGAACCATCGTTAAGCGGGCAAGCCTGCATAACGAAGATGAGATACGGCGCAAGGATATTCGCGTTAAAGATAGAGTGGCTGTTCGAAAGGCCGGGGAGATTATTCCCGAAGTTGTGCGGGTGCTTGTTGAGAAGCGTACTGGAGATGAGAAGGAATTCCTCATGCCTGACACCTGTCCGGTGTGCGGTTCTCACGTTATTCGCATACCTGGCGAAGTGGCGTTGCGGTGTCCCAACAAGGCATCGTGTCCTGCCCAGCTTCGAGAAGGATTGGCCCATTTTGCCTCTCGTGCCGCCATGGATATTCGTGGCCTTGGCGATAAGCTCATAGAGCAGCTTGTCGAAAAGAATATGGTTAAGAATATGGCCGATCTCTACGCTCTCAGTCGAGAGGAGCTTCTTTCTCTCGAACGTATGGGCGAAAAATCGGCAGATAAACTTTTAAAGGCTTTCGATACGTCAAAACAGAGATCACTTTCCAATCTGATTACCGCTCTGGGCATTCCTCTTGTAGGAAAGAAGGTTGCGGAAATACTGGCAGACCATTTCGGTCGCTTAGATGCCCTTGCCTCAGCGAAGGAAGAGGATCTTTCATCTCTTGAAGGCGTAGGACCTAAGATCGCGGCGTCCATCAGGGCCTTTTTTGACGACGAGTCTAACAGGGAAATGATTCGCCGCCTCAAGGAAGCCGGTGTTCAGATGGAAGAGAAGCAAGAAGCGTCAAGGGAGGATACGCCCTTTGAAAACCAGCGTTTTGTTTTTACCGGTGAACTCCAATCCATGGCCAGGGCCGATGCCGAAGCTCTCGTGAAAGATCTGGGAGGGGCGAGTTCCTCCAGCGTGAGCAAAAAGACATCTATAGTCGTTGCGGGGCCTGGTGCCGGAAGCAAACTTCAAAAGGCCAGGGAGCTTGGCGTAAAAGTTATAGATGAAGAAGAGTTTTTAACGATGATTCGTCCCTATATAGAAGAATCATTCGAAGATAAACATATTTCAGCGAAGGAGGAGTGATCATGGCAGTCTCAGCAGATGATATTAGACATGTTGCAGCCTTGGCTCGTCTTGAGATCACAGACGATGAGGTTCAGGCTATGCACCAGCATTTCGAAGAAATATTAGGATATTTTAACAGGCTGAACGAACTTGATCTCGAAGGGATAGATGCGTTTGCATTGAAAGTTGACGAAGAAATCCCCTGGAGAGAGGATAAAGCGGTGCAGAGTTCTGTGCGGGAAGATGCTTTAGATGAAGCTCCTTATCGGCATGGAGATTTCTTCAGAGTGCCTCGTATAGTGGAGGAGGATTAGCATGGAACTTTTTGAGCTTTCAGTAGCGCAAATCATAGAAGGCCTTCAGAACCGCACCTTTTCGGCAAGTGAAGTTTTTAAAGCATGCCTGAATAGGGCTAAGATGCTGGAACCTCGCATATCCGCGTTACTTTCATTTACTGAAGAGAGCGGAATGGCTCAGGCGGAAGCAGTGGATAAGGCTTTGGCGTCAGGAGAAAAACTTGGTCCTCTTGCCGGGGTTCCCTTTATTGTGAAAGACAATATGTGCACCAAAGGCATTCCAACTACGTGTGCGAGCAAAATTCTTGCACAGTGGAAGCCTCCCTATAATGCTGCCGTAGTCGATTTTCTCGATGAAGCGGGTGCCATCCTCATGGGGAAGGCGAATCTTGACGAGTTTGCCATGGGCGGCTCAACTGAGCATTCGGCCTACGGCGTAACCTCGAACCCCTGGAAACTGGATTGCGTTCCAGGCGGTAGTTCTGGCGGAAGTGCGGCCTCTGTTGCTGCCGGATATGTTCCTTTCAGCCTTGGCAGCGATACAGGCGGCTCTATTCGTCAGCCAGCCGCTTTCTGCGGTATATACGGTCTGAAACCGACCTACGGCCTTGTAAGCCGTCGTGGTCTTGTCGCCTTCGCTTCATCTCTTGATCAGATCGGACCTTTTACACGAACTGCCGAAGATATGGCACTCGTGCTTGATGTTATTTCACAGAAAGATGATCATGATTCCACATGTAGCCGTCGTTCCCGTCCCGATTACAAAAAGGCTCTGCGCGCGGATTCCTTGAAGGGACGGAAGATTGGTCTTATTAAAGAGACTCTGGGATACAAATTGGATCCGGAAATCAAAGAAGCTTTCGACAAAACAGTGAAGTTTTGTAAGGAGCAGGGGGCTGAAATTGTCGAGATTTCTCTTCCCACAATGATCGAGTACGGACTTCCTTGCTATTACATTCTTGCTCCAGCGGAAGCTAGCTCCAATTTGGCCCGTTTTGACGGCGTTCGCTACGGCTTAAGTGAAGATGCGGCGTCTTTGATCGATCTCTATATGAAGACACGTGCCGAGGGCTTCGGAGTGGAAGTCAAACGTCGTATTATGGTTGGAACCTATGTGTTGAGTTCCGGCTATTATGATGCCTATTATCTTGTTGCTCAGAAAGTGCGGCAGCTTATTAAACGAGAGTTTGTAAACGCCTTTAAGTCTGTAGATACAATACTTCTTCCCACAGCGCCCACACCGGCTTTCCGTAAGGGAGAACTAGTGAACGATCCTATTCAGATGTACATGGCGGATGTCTTTACGTTGCCTGTAAACCTGGCGGGGCTTCCCGGTCTCTCTCTCAACGCTGGCTTCTCAAAAGATGGCCGGCCTCTTGGTGTTCAGTTTATCGGATCATGGTGGGGTGAGGAGGATTTGCTTTCCATAGCGGCCCTTCACGAAAAAGCCTATGGAACCGCTCCTATTGCCCAAGGGGGTGTTTGCTAATGTCTGAATTGACCTTTACACCTGTTATCGGTCTTGAAATTCACGTGCAGTTGGCAACGAAGAGTAAAATTTTCTGTTCGTGCTCCACTGACTACATCGGTGCCGTGCCGAACACGAATGTTTGCCCTGTCTGTCTGGGGTTGCCGGGAAGCCTTCCCGTACTCAATGCCAAAGTTGTTGAATATGGCGTTAAGGCAGCATTGGCCCTGAACTGCACAGTAAATACAGCGACGAGATTTCACCGGAAAAATTACTTCTATGCAGATCTGCCCAAGGCGTATCAGATCAGCCAGTACGATCTTCCTTTAGCTGAAAAGGGCTATGTGGAGATTCCAACAGAGGATGGCGGACGATATCACGTTCGTATTACACGACTTCACCTTGAAGAAGATGCCGGTAAACTTGTTCATGAAGCAAGTGACGGCCGTCTTGTAGGTGCGGACCAGTCTTTTGTCGATTACAACAGAGGCGGTGTTCCTCTGGCAGAGATTGTTTCAGAGCCGGATATCCGCTCTGCTGCAGAGGCGAAAGAGTATGTGGCCCGTCTTCGCCAGCTTGTTCGTTATCTTGGTGTTTCTGACGGCGATATGGAAAAAGGTTCTCTTCGTGTCGATGCCAACATTTCGGTGAAATGTTCTGACGGACGATGGGGAGACCGTGCCGAGGTAAAGAACCTGAACTCGCTACGCGCTCTTGAGCGAGCACTTGAATACGAGTTCAAACGTCAGAGCCAGCTTTTGGCCGAGGGTAAAACTGTCACTCAGGAGACACGGCACTGGAATGACGTAGAGGGTGTGACTATGGCTACGCGAAGCAAGGAAGAGGCTCACGATTACAGATACTTCCCGGAGCCGGATTTGCCTCCGCTGCTTCTTCCTGACGGGTATGTAGACAAAATAAAAGAGACTATGCCTGAACTGCCTTGGCAGAAAGTGGATCGTTTCGAAAAATCCTATAAATTGAACGAAACTGACGCTATGATTCTGACAGAGCATATTCCTCTTGCCGACTTCTATGAAGCGTGTGTCAAGGCGGGAGCAAGCCCTCAGAGAGCTTCAAACTGGGTGCGGACAGAGGTTCTTCGCATCATGAACGAACAGAAGATCGAAATTGAGGACTTCCCCATCAAGCCTGCGGTTTTGGCCCAGCTCGTTTCTAAAGTTGACGATAATAAGATATCGACAACAGCGGCGCGAGAGGTTTTCGACATGATGGCAGCTCGTCGAATTTCTCTTGAAGAAGCTATGTCGGAGTGTGGAGTGGAGGAAGGCGGCATTTCCGGATCGAACCTTGAAAATATGGTTCGCGGTATTTTGAAAAATAATGCCGATGTCGTTGAAATCATCAAGACGGGACAAGATAAGAAGGGGAAAAAGCAAAAGTTCCTCCAAGGCTTGATTATGAAGGAAGCACGGGGACAAGCTGACCCCAAAGAGGCGGCATCTGTGTTGGCTCAACTTTTGGAAGAATAATGATTGAGGGCAGGGAATGTATTCCCTGCCCTCTTCTTTATTGACTATCGTAATAGCAATGCGTAAGATAAAGCAATGTAAAGAAGATATAAATCTGCCGGCTTGCTGACCGGAAGAGAATAGAGAGGGAGGCAGTCGGACGTCTTAGAGGAGGTAGTAGGGTATGGGAACGCGCAAACCTGAAGACATTAGAAGTGTTGCCATTGTGGCTCACGGTGGGGCCGGAAAGACATCCCTTGTTGAAGCGATGCTCTTTGCTAATGGTGACATTAGTCGTATGGGGAATGTCGTAGATGGCAACACCGTTGCAGACTTCGGAGCCGAAGAACAGAAGCGACAGATTTCCATCAATACTGCACTTGTTACACTTGAGCGTAGCGGGAAAAGATTCTATCTTCTTGACACGCCGGGGTTTGCTGACTTCATAGGTGATATGCGTTCAGCAATGAGAGTTTCAGACTCGGCATTAGCAGTAGTAAGCGGTCTTCATGGTGTTGAGGTTCAAACAGGCAAAGCATTTGAATTTGCAGAAGATTTTGGTATTCCTGTAGCATTTGCAATCAGTAAGCTTGATCGCGAACATTCGGATTTTGCCAGAACAGTAGAAGATATTCAGAAACAGCTTACAGAAAAGGCTGTTCCATTTTTCCTTCCCATAGGCAAAGAGGCTTCCTTCAAGGGAGTTATCGACATTTTGAATCAGAAAGCCTATATGTATGAAGGAGACGCGACAGGTTCTTTCAAAGAATGCGATATTCCTGCTGATATGGCAGACGACGTAGCAGCTGCACGAGAGTCTTTGGTTGAGACGATTGTTGAAGCTGACGATGAAGTAATGATGATGTATCTTGACGGCGAAGAGCTTTCTCCAGAACAGATTCTTTCTGTTGCGAGAAAAGCAATTCGGGAACGTCAGATTTATCCGGTACTCCCCGTTTCGGGAACATCTAATGTAGGAACGCAGCATCTTCTTGATTTTATTGGAACGATGCTTCCTTCTCCTCTGGAATCACATTCACGCCAGGCTAAAAAGGGCGAAGAAACCTTAACTATCGAACCAGATCCTGAAGCTCCATTTTCGGCACTCTGCTTTAAGATTATGGTTGACCCCTATGTAGGAAAACTTTCATATATTCGTGTGAACTCAGGACATCTGTCTAGTGAGAACACTATTTACAATGTCAGCCAACAAGAGGAAGAACGCATAAGTTCCTTCAAAATTATGAAAGGAAAAGACGGCGCTGACGAAAAGGAAATTATTCTTGGAGATATTATTGCCATTCCGAAACTTCACAGCACTCAAGTGGGAGACACATTGGGAACGAAGAACACCGAATACATCTTCCCGCCGATTAAATTCCCCAAACCTGTTTACAGCGTAGCTGTTATGGCGAAGAGCCGGGCAGACGAAGATAAGCTCTCCAATGCTCTTCATAAGATTCTGGAAGAGGACCCTGTTCTCACCTTTGCAAAGAATCCCGAGACAGGCGACAACGTTCTTTCCGGAATGGGCGATATGCATATAGAGATTCTTCTCTCTCGTATCCGTGAGCGATATGGAGTAGAGCTTGAAACAAAGACACCTCAGGTTCCCTATCGGGAAACAATTCGTAAAACCGCCGAAGCCCAGGGAAAATATAAGAAACAGACTGGTGGACGCGGACAGTACGGAGACGTTCACATTCGGTTTATTCCTCTCGACCGCGGGTCAGGATTTGTCTTTGAAGATAAGATCGTGGGAGGAGCCATTCCCAAGGGCTTCATTCCCGCCGTTGAAAAAGGTTTACGTGAAGCATTGACTAAAGGGCCTTTGGCAGGATTTCCCACAGTTGATTTTAAATCCGAACTTTTCTTCGGGTCATATCACGATGTAGATAGCTCTGAAATGGCCTTTAAAATCGCAGCATCCATGTCGTTTAAGAAAGGTATTCTTGACGCCAACCCAGTGTTGCTTGAGCCTATTATGCAGATTGAGGTTATTGTTCCAGAAGATTATCTGGGCGATGTAATGGGCGACTTGAACAGCCGACGTGGACGCATTCTTGGAATTGACAGCCGCGGCCGTTTACAGGTTGTACGTGCTCAGGTTCCTTTGGCAGAAATGTTTAAATACGCTATCGTGCTTCGTTCTATGACATCAGGACGTGGAACGTTCTCTATGGAATTCGACCACTATGAGGACGTGCCTGGAGACGTGGCCAAGAAGGTTATAGCCGAGCACAAGAAAGAAGAGGAAGAGGAATAGCGAATAGCGTCTGAAATGCTGTTCACTATGTATAAAAAAAGAGAGGGACTGAAAAATCAGTCCCTCTCTTGCTTTTCTTTGAAACGTAAGGTGTGTGGAGGTTTGCTAAAACGTTGAGTTAGCGATTTTTTTGGTCTTCACAAAAGAATTTCCACATGGTAGCTTCTGCATTTTGAGTATCAAGTTTCCCCTCAGAAATGACATGTTTCCATGCTCGTTCAGTTAAAGAACCAATATACGCGTCAAACTCCGGACTGTTGCGCCGAGCTGCTATTTCTAACGTTTGCTCTCTGAATTCTTCCCAACGGGCAGCTTTTTTCTCATCAATAGACATCTCAGCATTCCTCCTTATGTTTTAATTTAGAAGCACGTTTCCCTTACTTGCCGGCAGCTTTTTTCTCAGTGATGTACTTGTCGATAGCGACGGCAGCCTTTTTGCCTGCACCCATGGCAAGGATGACTGTTGCTGCTCCGGTGACGATGTCTCCACCAGCGAAGACCCAGTCAGGATCAGCCTGACCAGTTTCAGGATCAGCTTCGATGTAGCCACGTTTGTTCAGCTTAAGTTCGGGGAAGGCGCTTAGCAACACCTTGTTGGGGCCCTGTCCGATGGCCTCGATAACGGTGTCTGCTTCGATTGTGAATTCACTGCCTTCTATTTCAACGGGGCGGCGGCGGCCAGATGCGTCAGGCTCACCGAGCTCCATACGTACACATTTTACGCCTACAAGATTACCACTCTCGCCAGCAACATACTCAACAGGGTTGGTGAGCCAGTTGAAGACAACTCCCTCTTCAACTGCGTGATGGTACTCTTCAATACGGGCAGGAAGTTCTTCAAGAGAACGACGATAGACAACCTGAACACTCTTGGCTCCAAGTCGAAGAGCGGAGCGTGCCGCGTCCATGGCAACGTTTCCGCCGCCAACAACGACAACCTTCTCAGACTGTTTTGTAGGAGTATCGTATTTGGGGAACTCGTAGCCGTGCATAAGGTTGATACGTGTGAGATATTCACTTGCAGAATATACACCGTTCAAGCTTGTTCCGGGAACGCCCATGAAGTGAGGGGTACCGGCACCAGTTGCAATATAGACGGCATCATAGTTATCTTTAAGCTCTTCAATAGTTACGCTGCGTCCTACAGCAACGTTGGTCTGAAATTCGACGCCAAGAGCCTTGATGTTCTCGATCTCTCTACGAACAATGGCTTTGGGAAGACGGAACTCGGGAATTCCATACATAAGAACTCCGCCAGCGGCGTGGAGAGCTTCATAGACTGTGACCTTGTAGCCCATTTTGGCAAGATCACCAGCAACTGTAAGGCTTGAAGGGCCAGAACCGACAACAGCAACTTTCCCCTTGTTCTGTTCAGGAACCTTAGGGGCAACTTTGCTGCCGTGCTCACCCTTCCAATCGGCGATGAAACGCTCCATCTTACCGATGGAAACAGGCTCATAGCCTTTGATTCTTCCTACGGTGCAGACGCCTTCACACTGTTTCTCCTGAGGGCAAACACGTCCACATACGGCTGGAAGGTTGGTGTATTTTGTAAGAGCTTCCCAAGATCCTTCAAGGTCTCTCTCTTTGATAGCTTTCAAAAATTCAGGAATATTGATACCTACAGGGCAGCCCTTCACGCATGGAGGGTTTTTGCACTGAAGGCAGCGGGAACTCTCAGCTACAGCCTCTTCAATGTTATAGCCTATAACGACGTCATTAAAATTATGAACACGTTCCTCGGCACTCTGCTCAGGAACGGGAAGTCTTTTCGGGGTTATGTCTAAAGCCATTACTCTTCACCCATTTCAGCTTTATATTTTTCCAGAGACATTTTTTCTTCGTCTTTGTACTGACGCATACGGTTCATAAACTCATTCCAGTTTACGCCCCATCCGTCAAACTCTGGTCCGTCAACACACGCGAATCTGATCTGGTCATGAATGGTTACTCGGCAGCCGCCGCACATTCCTGTTCCATCGATCATAATTGGGTTTAAGGAAACAAAAATGGGAATATTCAACTCTTTGGCTTTCAAAGAGGAGAATTTCATCATAATGGAAGGACCGATGGCCCATGACTGATCGAATTTGATTCCGCGATTATGAAGCTCCACCATAGCATCGGTAACAACGCCCTTCATGCCGGCAGATCCGTCATCAGTGGTGATGAGAAGCTCATCAGAGTACTTCTCACACTCTTCCTTCATAATGACAAGATCCTTTGTTCGTCCGCCAAGAATGGTGTAAACTTTGTTCCCGGCCTCTTTCAAAGCTCTGATAATTGGGAAAAGGGCGGCTATACCAACGCCACCACCGATCATTAATACTGTTCCGTAATTTTTGATCTCGCTGGGCATTCCCAGGGGACCAAGAATATCGGTTAAACAGTCTCCCTCTTTCATGTCGGCAAACTCGGCAGTTGTCTTTCCAACGATCTGGAAAATCATGCGGATAAGACCTTTTTCACGGTCAAAGTCGGCCACAGTGAGAGGAATACGCTCTCCTTGGGGGTTCGTACGGATGATGACGAACTGCCCCGGCTGAACATGTCGTGCCACTCTAGGAGCTTCTACCCAAATGTCGAATTCCTTGGGGACGACAAGCTTTTTGGAAATAATTTTGTACACTTTGTTTCCTCCTCGTTTATCGAAGATATACTGGGGGTTATGTTATTAGGGGTCGTGTTATCTACTCTCAACTTGATACCTTATATGTTATATTTATTTTGTCAATACAAATTATGCCATATATTGTAGATGGGCCAGAGTTTCGTTCCGTTTACTTAGGTAAAGTGAAAGAGATAATGAAAAAGGCGGGCACCTCTCCTTTATACTGGTGTTGCTCAAACAACCAAAATAAAGGATATAGGAGGTAAACCCGCCATGAC
>NZ_JAYFQR010000028.1:0-38568 GCF_034926885.1 Aminobacterium sp. | reverse complement strand
ATGTCATGGCGGGTTTACCTCCTATATCCTTTATTTTGGTTGTTTGAGCAACACCAGTATAAAGGAGAGGTGCCCGCCTTTTTCATTATCTCTTTCACTTTACCTAAGTAAACGGAACGAAACTCTGGCCCATCTACAATTGGTGAGGAGTTTGAGTTGACACCGCAGAAGGATATAACCACGTCGGTTATTTCTCCTATTTGTATAGAAAAAAAACGTTGTGAGGAAGTTAACACTCTTCTTGCCAATATTTCAGGATTAGCAGCGTCTATTCGAACAAAAGCAGATAAGGCAGAAGATCCGGGAGATTTAATTCCTTTGCTTCAATCTACGGTTGTTCTTCTTGAAACAGTTAGTCAGAAAGCGGGAATTGTAGAAGAAAAGGAATAGGATAAACTGGCTTCTCTGGCTTTTAAGCCGTTTAGAGCTTATGATACACTTATAGTCTTATTTTTACCGCAGGGAGGGAGAATACTATGCGGAAAGGACTGTTTTTTTGGAGTGCTTTCGGACTCTGTTTTGCAATCATTGCCCTTGTCATTTTTTTAGTAGGTAAAGAACCTGAACAACGATCCATAACAGAGTCTATTCCTGTTCCTGAAGCATCATCTCCCTATGTTTATCTAGAGGGAGACGGAGCCTCGTTCAAATTTGATTTTCCAGAAGAGCTTCTTGAAGAGTCTGGACAGGCTCGTCCATTTTTGTTGGCCGTTCAGGGTGTTTCTCCCATTCTTTCATTTTCAAAGGATAGCGCATGTCTTGTTGCCTGGGATAAAAACGAACCTCATCTTTACGCTTCGGCTCTATTCAGTGTCTCTGTTACGGAAAATTTAAAGAAGGCGGAACTCCCTGCCGAATGGAAAAATCTTGAAGAAAGACTGACCTTAAGTAAAGACGAAAATAATATAACCCTTCTGACATGGAAAAACGGAATTCCTTCTTTATACATGGATGTTGATGGTGGACTTTCTCTTCTTTCGACATCAAAAGAAGGACTTCAACTAATGAAAGATGTTCTTCACAAGACTAAAGAGAATTTGGATATGGAATGGAAGGTCTCTTCTGATTGGAAAAACCATTTCCGTTTTTACGACGGGGGGTTGCTCTCTCAGCTTCTTTCGTTAGATGGAGTGAAAGTATCGCTTGTCCCCTTTATTTTTAATGCATCATGGTACAAGAACGATGAAAAGGGAGAATTGAGTTGGAAAACATCTGGTATAGACGGTGTTATTCCCGCTACCCTTTATGAAAAACTTATGCCAATTCAGTGGAATCAGAGAATAATTGCCCCCGAACCTCTTCTTTTAGCGGCAGGTATCAATATTCCTGATATCCGAGAAACGGAAATGGCAAGTGAGTTGGTTAAGGAAATGCCAGAAGAATTTCCTTTTTCTGCTGAGGAACTCTTAACGTTGCTTCATGGACCCGTATGCCTTACAGTCGCAGGTAATAGTAAGGTTATTTTCTTTTCTTTGCCAGGCTTTGTTTTACAACTACCAGATAGAGGAACAGCGGGCGTAAAGCTTGTGAACGAATTCTGGTCGCAGGAGTGGAGAATGCTTGTTCCGTCAATAGAAAGCCTGGAAGGGTTTCATACAGGGGGAACCGCCAGCGTTCCTTTCACTATTTTGGGAGCGGCAAGAGATGACCTCGCAGTTCTTGGCATTATTCAGAAAAGTGATATAAAGGTTGAGAAAAAGATCAACAACGCTATCCCTTCCCTTAAAAATAGTGGTGGAGCCTTTGCTTGGGGGTACGCTCATGGGGAACGTCTTGCAGATGCCCTTGATGTTGTTGCACGGGCGAGTGCTATGGCAGACAAGTTGGGAAGCGATGTAGGGATCAATGCAGATGAATTGACGAAAGCAGCGGAAGAGCTGCGTCAAGTGGGAGAAATTTCATTAGTGATGCCTACAATTGATGAAGGTTCCTTAAAGTGGACAATCCCACAAGATACAGACGAAGAATCTGAAGAAAAAACAGAAATGTAAAATTATTGAATTATATAAAACGGGAGGATATGTATCGATGGTCAATGCTTTCCGCGCTCTAGAAGAGCGAGGTCTAGTGGAATGGTGTAGTCATCCAGAAGATTTGGATGCTTTTTTTAACACGGGAGAAAGGATTACAGCGTATATAGGTTTTGATCCTACAGCTGACAGCCTTCATGTGGGACATCTTATTCCTATTATGACTCTGAGCTGGTTGCAACGTATGGGACATAGACCTATTTGTCTGGCCGGTGGAGGAACTGGAATGATTGGAGATCCATCAGGGAAAAGCAAAGAAAGAAATCTCCTTTCTCCAGAAGCTGTTCAGGAAAATATTAAAGGTGTAAAAAAACAGCTCGAGCATTTTATGGATTTTGATTGTGGTGAGAATTCCGCCATTATCGTTAATAACTATGATTGGCTGAAAAGTATTTCCTTTCTTGATTTTTTAAGAGACGTGGGAAAATATTTTTCAGTGAATTATATGATTAATAAAGAGCACGTAAAGTCTCGTCTCAACGATCCTGAGAAGAGTATCTCATATACAGAATTTTCTTATACTCTCCTGCAGGCTTTTGACTTTATGCATCTGCTTGAGAGTTACGGATGTCAAGTTCAAATGGGTGGAAACGATCAGCAGGGGAATATAGTTTCTGGCATAGATCTTATTCGCAAAAGAAAAGGTGAACAAGTTTATGGGTGGACCAACCCCTTGCTTTTAACATCTTCAGGAACTAAGTTCGGGAAGACAGAAGGTGGAGCAGTCTGGCTTGATCCTAAACGAACATCTCCATACCGATTTTACCAGTTCTGGATTAATACTGAAGACGAGATGGTCGAAAAACTTCTTAAATTCTTCACGTTCTTGCCTTTGGATGAAATTAAAGCAATTATGGAGAAACATGCTGCTGCTCCTGAAAAACGTGAGGCACAAAAACGTTTAGCTTGGGAAGTAACAGCTTTGGTTCATAGCTCTCATGCAGCTGATACAGTTGCGCGAGCAAGTGAAATTCTCTTTAGCGGAGAAATTACGCACGAAGACATGACGGAAGAAATGATGGAGATGCTTGCAGAAGAGGTCCCATACGAAACTCTTGATGTTGCTCTTCCTGTTGCGGTAGTAGATATCCTTGCTTCTGTAGGAGCATGTAAGAGCAAGGGGGAGGCTAAGCGTCTTCTTCGTGGTGGCGGAGTATATATTAACGGAGACAGAATTGAAGATGAAGCTGCTTCTATTGATGAAGATCATCTTATTGGCGGTCGCCATATCTTCGTTCGTCTCGGTAAAAAAAGATTTTTCCTTATTGAGATAAAGAGGTAGTATTTTTGTCACCAATATGGTTTCTTTCTCAAAACTTTCCAACGTGGGAACTTGCGATTATTTATTCCTTCGCTCGGAATATGAGAGAACGTGGAATAGCTCTCTCTATATATGCGGAAGAAGAATTAGATAGATCTTTCATATCAACAGAATGTTGGTCTTCTTTAACGGAGAGAGAGAAACTTTGGGTGGCGCTTTCTCAAGGTAATGTATGGCACTTTTGGGGAGGAACTCCATGGTGGGGTTCCTTCCTTTCCCTTCGTTCTCGTTTATTTTATGGATTATGCGAAAAAACAGTACCTTCAAGAGGAACTCATTTAACATTCTTCTCTTCTGATGAGGATGAAATGAGTACATATATTCCGCCTATTTTTGAATCGAAGATTGCTTGGACAATGTCTGAAAGAAATAGTTGTGAAGGAACTCCTTCTCTATACATGGCAGGTTCCCCTCACAAAAAAAATCGTTGGTATAAAAATGTTTTATCTGCGTGGGAAGCCCCTCTTTTTAAAATTCCCTTTCCTGAAGCGAATATGTGGCCAGGTAGAATCTTTCCCAATTCTTCTCTCGTATCATCTTATATGGGGCAACGAGGTGGTGCGCTTTTACTGTTATCTTCTTCTCCTTCACTTGCTTTGTTGGCGGCTCATGCGACCATATTGGGGGTTCCTATTATAAGTACCCCTTCGAAGCGCCTTGATGAGCTTTTGAGCAGGGAAGGTTATATAACGATAACATCTCAGGAAAACGAGAGGGAACTTCTTCATACTCTCCAGAGTGCTTTTGATTCTATGGGGAAAGAACATGCCCTGAAGGGGAGAAATTATCTTCTTTCTTCATGGGCAATTGATAGGGGGCTTCAGGCCCTCATGTCACTTTATTCTCAGGAAGACGGTGTATAAAGGTGAGTTCAGGCTCTTATTTATTGGAATTGTTTCAAAAATTTACTGCTCAAGGATGGAGAGCTCACGTTACGGCCAGCCTTTTGAACGGACTTCTTCGAGGGTTTCATCCCAGGAAAGCTGTTGCTCTCGAAAATATGTCAAAATCATCTTTCCCTCACGAAGAGGGATGGAGAGATAAAACTCTTTCTGGCGTGTATCGTCATATTGCCTGGACTGTTACAGAATTTTTAACGTTAGTTGATAATCCAGCAGATGTTCTCGATTGGGTAGTAGACGTTGAAGGTGAAGAAATATTAGAGCAGCTGGCCAAAGAGAATAAAGGTGCTGTTATTCTTACAGGGCACCTGGGTAACTGGGAACTTTTGGCAGCATGGTTATGTCAACGGGGCTACCCTCTTTATGCCATAGTAAGAGATCCAGACGATGAAGACGTAGCAGATGTTGTTGAAAAGTATCGTTCCCGTGTTGGTCTTCAGACATTGAAGAAAAGATTTGTAATGAAAGAAGCTGTTCGTTTAGTACAGAATGGTGCTTTTTTAGGAGTTTTAGCTGACCAGGACGGAGGGCCTTCAGGGATTGCCTCAACTTTTTTAGGGCAAAAATGTACGACTGTGAACGGGCCTGCTGCAATATCTCTTATGGCTAACGCGCCTATCGTTCCTGTAATTTCATATCGTGTTTCACCTTTTAAGCATCAGATTATAATTTCTCCGCCGTTGTGTCTGCCTACAGAGGGGAAAAGGAAAGAAAGAATAGAGAGTATCACTCATATGGCAGATGAGACTCTTGAAAAAATGGTATGCAGGCATCCAGATCAATGGCTTTGGCTCCATCGTCGTTGGCATACCCGTTTACCTTGATAACGTTATCCCCTCGTGGTATGCTTCTTTAGGAAAGGAGGGGATTTCGGTGATCTATGAATTAATGTCTACTGGTAACATTGTAAGGCTTCCAGATGCAATGACTATTTCTGGACTACCGAAGATAGAAGCTCCAAACGTTGTTCTTCTCCTCCCGTACAACAGGGTTTTAATAGGAACCTCATCTTCTTTAAACCTTGAAAAGTGGGTGTGGGGAAAAATCGGAGAAGAACAAATGGCAGAGGTGTTTTTGTATCAGAATAAGCCTCTGATATTGTCTGTAGAGGGTCTTCGTCCCATTTCCCTTAGCGAAGAAGTTGTCGCTGAGCTTCGTAAATTGTTACTTTCGCAAACAGAGCCTCCTGGCGAACATATGCCTGCGGTTTTGATTCTTAAAGGATTGCTTCGTAACGAAATGGCTGATGTTATAACAGAAGAAACGCTCAAAGATGAGCAGTTTATTTTAGATCTTATAGAGCGAGATTTATCTGTAAAACAAGCCTACTGGGGTATACGTTTTGCCTTGGCGAGAAATGATTATACGTCAGTTGCCCGTATAAAGGCATGGCTGAAAAGTGTTGGAAGCCTTTTTGATGAAGTTGCACAAGGAGTACATTTATGGTTCTCCTTAACAGATTTGCCTGGCCGAAAAGAATTGGCTGATCTGGAAAATTTGTCCTTTACTCTTGATGATCTCCAACGCATGAATTCTCAACGTTCTCGACCTGTAGTGTTATTTAGCCGTTCTGGTTATCTTGTTCTTTCTGAGCAATCTTTCGAGAAGTCTGAGACAGTATTCAGAATTTGGCTCTATCTTCCTCTTCACCTTTGGAATGAACTTCGTGAAAAGAGAAAACTTTCTATACGGGAAATAATATCTGCTTCTTGGGGGTATTTAGAGGCGAAAGAAGCGATGAGGGAAATGGAACTTTACGGCAAACGAAGAGAAACAACAACATATCCGCATTAAAAAAGCGAGGAAAAGTTCCTCGCTTTTTTCTTCTTTTATGATTTTAATTAACTTGCCAGTGTTTCTCAAGAAATTGAAGTGCAATACTTGTACAGCTTGTTAAACAGAGATAGATGAGTCCCACCATAATGAAAGTTTCAAAAGAAGCATAGGTAACACTTCGAACCTGTTGCCCTACCATTGTCAATTCAGCAATGGCGAGTGTAGATAATAAGGATGATTCCTTTATAAGAGTGACGAATTCATTCCCGAAAGCCGGAAGCATATTTCGTATAGCTTGAGGAAGAATAATGTGTCGCATTGTTCTGAAGTACGAAAGGCCAAGGACCTGAGCGGCTTCCCATTGTCCCTTAGGCACAGCTTCAATTCCTCCTCGTACTATCTCTCCGACATAACCAGCTGAATTAATAGACAAACCTATAATGCCAGCAGCAAAAGCCGGAAGATTAATTCCGAGAGATGGTAATCCGAAGTAAATGAGGAAAAGTTGTATGAGCAACGGTGTTCCTCGGATAACATAAATGTAAGCTGCAGCAATACTTTTAAGTGGTTTAAAGGGCACAACGCGAAGAGCACCAATCAAAACACCAATAATTGATCCAAGTAAAACAGCAAGGATTGAAGCTTTTACTGTAAAGAGGGCACCTGTTAAAAACATATGCCAATAGGGAGTTATTGACGTGAAATCCAACATCATTAGTATGCACCTCCCTGATTTTTTGTAAGATCTTCCCCGAAGTGGGCCAGCATCCTTTGCAAGAACATTTGTGTTCTCGGATGAGAAGGATTCACCATAATATCTTTTGGTGATCCTTGTTCAACAATATTTCCATCTGCCATAAAGACGATTCTATCCGAAACATCTTTAGCAAAGAGCATCTCGTGGGTAATAATGACCATTGTCATTCCTGTCTCTGCAAGTTGAGCAATAACATCAAGAACTTCCCCAACCAACTCGGGGTCAAGGGCGCTTGTTGGCTCATCAAAAAGCATTATTTTAGGTTGCATCGCAAGAGCTCGAGCTATAGCTACCCGCTGTTGCTGGCCTCCTGAGAGCTGAGTAGGCTTTGCACTTACTTTATCTCCAAGGCCGACTCGTTCGAGAAGACGGACGGCTAAATCTTCAGCATCACTCTTTTTCATTCCCTTAATCTGTATAGGGCTGAGCGTAACATTATCCAAAACTGAAAGATGAGGGAAAAGGTTAAATTGTTGAAAGATCATCCCTACAAGATTTGCTACTTCTTTGTTAGAATGTTTACCGTTGTCTATTCGTTGTCCGTAGAGATATATTTCTCCATCATTAATATCTTCAAGACGGCAGATACAACGGGCGAGAGTGCTTTTCCCAGAGCCGCTTGGCCCGATAACAGAAACAACTTCACCTTCACCTACGGAGAGTGACACTCCCTGTAGAACGTGAAGGTCTCCAAACGATTTATGTAAATTTTTAACTTCGATTGCAGTTTGCAACAATCGTCACCTCCTGTTTGTCGCGGGAATTATAACTCAACTTTAGGTTACTGGCAAACATTTTTTTGAAAAATAATTGAAAAAATAAAATAATCCGGTGTATCACGAACAATTCATTGAGGAAAAAGTAGTATAAAAACATAAAAAAAAGGGGCCCTTTGGCCCCGACTTTTTAAAGACAACTATGTCTTAGGAATCGTAACGGCAACGATATAGTTCCTGATTAAGATCTGACATTGCGTTAGAGAAGGCGTCGCTCTGATCGTTCATATATTTAGTACGAATATTCTTCGAGCTCTCTTTTGTTTTCTTAACTTCCACCTTTACCCACCTCCTGAAAAGCGCTACATACGAACCATTAAATTCAAAAAATTTATTGGTACGAACCACCAAGCTCATTTTATCATGGAGAAAAGGAAATTGGAAGTTTATCAAAAAATTAGAGTTTTGAGAGGTGATTATCTTATGGAAATTAACATTTTAAATAACCGAAGTTGTTATATACCAGGACGTGTCAATATTGGTATTTGGAAGGATGGCGAGGGAGGATGTTATCTTATTGATAGTGGTGGTGACGAGAGTTCAGGGCGTAAGCTTTTTCGGCTATTACAAGAAAACTCTTTGACTCTTAAAGGAATTATAAATACTCATTCCAACGCTGATCACATTGGTGGTAATGCATATTTACAGAAAAAAACATCATGTGTCATTATGGCGAGTAGTATCGAAAGAACGATTATTGAAAATCCTGTTTTGGAGCCTTTAATTTTATGGGGAGCCTATCCTTTTAGTGGGATACAGACGAAGTTTTTACAAGCTGTTCCCTCTGTTGTCGGGACAGAACTTACAAGAGGGCAAGTTGTTCCCAATACAGACCTGACGGTGATTGATCTTCCTGGCCACTTTATAAACATGATAGGCCTTTTGTCGTCTGATGGAGTGTGCTATATAGCAGATAGTGTTTTTTCTGAAGAGATTATCAATAAATATCGTTTTATAGTTACATTCGATGTTGAGGCAACTCTTTCTACTTTAGATAAACTAGAAACAATAGAAGCATCATGGTTTGTTCCGTGTCATGCCGAAGCTATTAAAGAAGACATTACACCCATCGTTGAAGTTAACAGGAAGGGAATCCTTTCTTTAAACGACGCAGTTTTGCATTCTTGTTCTGACCCACACAGTCGCGAAGAGGTTCTTGCTCACTTAGCAGCAACATGGAATATTGATATGAACCCTGTTCAATATGTACTGAATCTCTCGACAATATCTGCACATCTCGCATTTCTTGAAAAGAGAGGCCTAGTAGAAACTTGGGTCGAAAAAGGCTTTTTATTGTGGAGGAAAAAGATATAAATTAACTAAAAGGGTCCTCGATGTTTAGTTTGTTGAATATGTTTTTCTTTGAGAGGACCCTTTTTCGTATCGTTATTATTTCACATATTTAATATGTCCATTCAAAATCTGAAATACCCACATCGAGCATTCGTTGTTTCATATCTTTTGTTATGGCATCAAGAGCTTCTTTTGTTTTCCCTTCACATCGTGTTACAAGAACAGGCTGTGTATTTGATGCCCTTACGAGCCCCCAACCTTCTTTGTAAAGAATTCGAACCCCATCAATAGTTATAGCTTCGTGGTCTTTAAGTGCCTTTTCTTTAATGGTTTCAATAACCTCGAATTTCTTTTCATCGGGGCAGTCTACTCGAACCTCAGCAGTGCTGTAATAGACTGGATAATCAACAAGCATTTCAGAAAGAGAACGACTATCGTTTGAAAGAATGCGAAGCAAACGTCCTGCGGCATAGAAAGAATCGTCAAAACCATAAAATTCATCAGCGAAAAACATGTGTCCTGAAAGCTCTCCGGCAAAAAGAGCATCAATCTCTTTCATCTTTGCCTTGATAAGAGAGTGTCCAGCCTTGTAATAGAGCGGAGCCCCTCCTAGACGACGGATTTCGTCTTCCAAAGCTTGTGAGCATTTTACCTCTATAATGGCGGTTGCTCCTGGATGCTGTGGAAGAATTTCGCGCCAATAGAGAGCCATAAGGGTGTCTCCCCATACTACCGATCCCTTTTCGTCTACAACTCCGATGCGGTCGGCATCCCCGTCAAAAGCGAGCCCGAGATCTGCCTTTTCCATTCTGACTTTTTCTATAAGTGACGTGAGGTTTTCTCGCTTCAGAGGATCGGGATGATGGTTGGGAAATGTTCCATCTGGTTCGCAGAAAAGAGGAATAACATGACACCCCAATTTTTCAAGGAATGTTTGGATATAGAGTCCTGCCGTTCCATTTCCTGCGTCAGCGACAACTTTAAGTTTACGTGTGCCCAATTTTATCTTCGATACGAGCATATCTATATACTCATTCCAGATATTGGCTTTTCTTACTGAACCAGGTGTTTCTGTCTGCACAAAATCATCTTTTTCAATCATAGAAAGAATGTCTTGAATCTGTTCTCCATACATAGTGCTCTTACCAAATGCTAACTTCAACCCGTTCATATCTTTAGGATTGTGGCTTCCCGTAACCATGATGGCACCATCAAGATTAAAATGATATTGGCTCCAGTAGAGAAGTGGCGATGTAGCGACACCTATATCAATAATATTAATACCTGCCCATGTAACACCACTAATAACGTTTTGACGTATTCTTTCTGTAGAAAGGCGTACATCTCCTCCAACAGTGATTGTTCTTATTCCTTCTCTGCGAAGGAAGGTTCCATAGGCTTTTCCTATGGTTGTAACAGTTTCTGCTGTGAGTTCTGTATCGGCTATCCCTCTAATATCGTATTCTCTGAAAATATGTGCTGGGACTTTCATCAGGATTCATCACCTTCCCCTGATTATATTTTGCTGAATATTATATCGTAACCAGATCTTTTCTGTCTGTGCAATGTATAATACCACTTGTAACAAAGGGGGGAGTGAGATTTCAGGTGGGTAGTTTTCTAATAGTTCTTCCTATAATTCTTATTGTCAGCGTCGGGTGGTTCATACGGCAAAAACACTTTGTAGGGGAAGAAGCTTTTGCGGGCATGAATTTTATTTTGTATTGGATTGCCCTTCCAGCACTTCTTTTTAGAGTGACTTATGGAGCAGACGTAGAAGTCCTCATGGGGGGAAACTTCGTAAAGGCCATTTATATCTCTCTTATGGTTACGCCTCCTCTCGCTCTTTTATTTGGGCGCTTCCTGAAATTAAAGAGGGAGCGAGTCTCTGTCCTGACTATGGTTTCTATACGTTCGAATAACATTTTTATGGGTGTTCCAGCTGTATCCGTGGCATTGGGAGAAGCTGGCCTTCAGGCCCTTTCCTTGTATCTTGCTGTTGTCATGGCTGGATATCAACTGATCTCCATTACTTGGGGGCAAGTTGTTCTTTCTGGAAGTTTTCGTTTGAGTGCATTAAAAGATACAATGAAACGAATTCTTACAAATCCTCTTATCATGGCGTGTGTTGTAGGTGTTTCGTGTGCATTTGTAGGAACCGGTCCGTTACCAGCGTGGCTTGATGAAGCGTTGAAGGTACTCGGCAATGTAGGAAGCGGTTTGGCACTGTTAGCGCTGGGGGCTTCTTTAGAGTTATCGCGTGTGAAGGCGATACTCAAAGATACGTGGGAAGCCATTTTGTTCAAACTTCTTATCTTCCCTACAATTGTATGGTTCTTTTTACATCTGTGGCCAGTAGACTCTATGTTACTTAAAACGACAGTTCTTGTATCTTCAATGCCCATAGCCGTTAACTCTTACGTTGTTGCTCGTGGCATGGGCATGGATGAAAACTATACGGCTGAGTCTATTGCTGCTTCAACGCTTTGTTCTATAGTGACAATTCCTCTATGGGCAAATCTTTTAGGTATATCTTGATTTCTTGTTTTTAATGAGGTACCATTATTAAAAATATGAAGAACCTCCGAGCCTGACAACCTAAAGATTTTTTAAAAAATTTCTATGGTTCAGGGCCGTTAGGGTTTTTTCGGAAACGAGAGAGCCTTCCATGTTTGAAAAGGAGGAACAAAAAGCTTATCTTTGCATATAAAGAGAGGCCGTTTCTCCTGTGAGAAGAAGCGGCCTCTCTTTTTGAGATCTATTCCCGTACCATTTTGCAATAGATCAGCCGGGGGATTTGCTTGAAGCAAATCCCCTCCCCTTAATCATACCTTTGTGCAACTAAAAGGGTCAAAAGTACCACTTTTAAACAGGCCTTGGTAGAGAGAGTCCTGTTTAATATGTGTGTTATTATGAACTCTGGTTTTGTATCTAATTATTACGGACTTTGCAGGGGACAGGAAAATGCCGCTTATCGTTACGTCAGATCACCTCAGGGCGGGAATGCGTTTAGCTCGATCTGTTCTCGGCTGTGAGGGGCAACTTTTATTAAGTGCAGGAATCATCCTTACCGAACAGATGATAGTTAAACTTTTGCGCCGAGGCGTTGAAGCTTGTTTTGTCTATTTGCCAGGAGAGACTGAGATAAATGAGAGTGAATGGCAGTCTCTGGTGCCTGAACATATGGAAAGACAGTTGCGAGGGCATATGTCTCAAATAGTTCAAAACGTGGTTCATAATCGTTCTTTACATGCTAAAGAGCTTGAGAGTCTTCAAAAATGTGTTTCTCAGGTCATTTCGATTATATTCGAAGACTCTACGGCGGTACTGTTTGGTTTAAAGAATATTAGTAGTCATGATCAGTACACGTATGAGCATATGATAGGTGTAATGACTGTAGCTTTGTTGTTGTCTCGCAGAGGAGAAGAAGAGGGGATTTTTGTCCTTTCTTATCAGGATAAGATCAACATAGGCCTTGGTGCACTTTTCCACGATATTGGCAAACTTATGCTTCCCTCATCTCTGATCAATAAAAAAGGTTCATTGAATAGTGAAGAGTGGGCTCTCATGAAAAAACATCCCTACGATGGCTTTAAAATCGTAAGGGAATTTCCGTGTATTAACCCCATGGCGAGAGCTATTGTTTTGAATCATCATCAATATTGGAATGGGGAAGGCTATGGACGTGTCGGACTACCAGGTCTCTATGGAGAAAAGATTCCCCTTCTCGTCAGACTTGTTTCTGTAGCTGATAGTTACGATGCCTTGGTTAGCGATCGTCCTTATCGACGTGCTTTTCTTCCGGCAGAGGCTCTCAAAATTATACGTAAAGAGGCCGGAATAAAGTTTGACCCTGCTATTGTCCCTCTTCTTGAAAAAGTTATAATCCCTTACCCAGTTGGGAGTATCCTTTTTCTCTCTGACTGGACACTATCAGCAGTCACTTCAATTGTTGATGGAGAACCTCAGGTAATGATTTTAGGTACTTTCCGACAAGAAGATGAACACAAGTTGGGATGTGTTTTTCCTCTTAAAAATCAGGCGGCACAGATTATTATTGGAGCTCCTTCTTTGGAACATCTCGCTTTAAAAACTGCTGAGATTTTAACATCACCAAAAGACTTCGGAACATCGGCCTATCGCTTCTTAGAAAGTATACAAAAAGCATTCCATGACAGAAAAATTTCCCTCGCTTCTTTGCCAAGTTGGGAACATATTATAAAAAATGGTTTTATCCCGTCACTTCTTGAGCATATTCCTACAGGTGGAGATTAAGCACTTTTTTTTCGAGGTTGTAATCGGAACTCAAGCCACCAGACGCATACCCCTGTTGTTATTGGAATTGTTAGCAAAAGACCGATTGTACCAGCGACACTTCGCACGAGTTCCTGTGCTATATAGGGATCATTAAAGAGTGCCGTAGCATCAATTCCTGCATTTGTAATGAGGATGGTAAAGGGCAGCGCGCTACCTAAATAGGCCAATATCAACGTATTAATCATACTTCCCAAAACTTCACGACCTACTCCGATTCCTGCCTGCCATAATCTATGCCCTTCAATGTTGTTATCATATGAGAACATTTCGGCAAGAGTCGATGTTACAGAAATAGCAACATCAAGAACAGCTCCAATTGATCCAATCATAACTGCAGCGAGAAGCAGTCCCTCCATTGACATTCCAGGGATGGTAGAAGCTAAAAGACTTGCACTGTCACTTGCCAGTCCGGTGAGTTGCCATGTTTTGACCATGGCCCAGCCTACGAGAGAAGAAGCAACAGCACCACCTAGTGCGCCTAAAAATGCAACGATCCAAAAAGCCGGTCTTCGTACAACAAGAAGTACTGTAATAATAGAAACGGCACCTACAGCAAGAATAGCGAAGGGGACAGGGGCAATTCCCTGAGCCAGCGCTGGAACGTACCAACCTAGAAGTACAGCTAAAGAAAGAAGAAGGCCAGCAAGGGCCCTGAATCCGGCTTTTCCTGCAGAGGCGATTAGGCCTCCAGAGGCTAAAATAAGAAAAGCGGCGACCCATGGTATTCTATAACGATCGCTAATAGAGTATTGAATACTTCCATCTTCGAACAAGTCACTTACAAGAAGGTATCGACGCTCTTCTATGAGTTCTAGAGAAGACGTTGACAGCTGAGTTATGAGAAGATCTTCCTTAGTTCCCTTTTTTTCTCCGTTAAGAAAGGTAACGGTAATGTCGATGTACTCAGTTTGCCAGAGTCCCTCGTCAGAGCTGGAGGAGCTTTCCGAAGATTCATTGGAGTTGTTGAAAGAGAGGGGGCTTTCTGTCCCTCTGACTTTGCCCACCCTATCGATGCGAACAATGAGAGAATCGTCAGTATTCCAAGAATTTAAGACTACTTTATCGACGGAAACGGCTGCTAGAAGTGCAATGAAAATGACGGCAATAAAGGCTAGAATATAGTTTTTTATGCTTTGATTCTGGTTCATAGTAAAGAAATATCCTCCTTGTGATCTTCAAGAGCTATGCCGTCAAGCAGTGTCTTATATACCCTGCTGACATGGTTAGTCATCAGGCGGCGGGCTTTCTTGATATCACGATCAAGAATGCTTTGATATATTTGATTATGTTCCTTTAAAAAAATTTCTTTGTCATCAAGTAGAGAATAAATTCGCTCATGAGTTTCCATAATAAGATTGAAAGTCATCTTTACAATGTTCACGAAAACAAAGTTATGTGTTGCTTCGGCAAGAAGCAAGTGAAAATCATAATCGCATTGTGCTCTATGTTCAAGAGATTCTACATCTTTGCTTGTCAGTGTCAGAATTTTGCGTATGCGCGTTAAATCGCTTGGAGTAGCATGTTTAACTGCTTCGGTAACTATTGCTGGTTCTAATGTCATTCGAGCTTCAACTAACTCAAGTATAGCTTCATCTTGTAGGGGCATTTTAGAATGTTGTGTTTCAAATCTTGATTTTCTTACGAAGCGTCCCTTTCCGGGAATACTTTCGATAAGACCTACAAGTTCAAGAATACGAAAAGCTTCCCTGAGCGAGCTGCGGCTTACATTTAGCTCTTCGATTAGCTGGCGTTCAGGAGGAAGGGGATCACCTTGGATCAATTGTCCAGAGGCTATGAGATTCTTTAATTTCTCTGCGACTTGTTCATATATTTTCGTAGATTTGTTTTTCGTCATTCTACTTACCCTCCCCAAACAACTCAAGACGTATTCTTCTTCTTGTAGTAAAGTAAATCATACCAGATAGAAAGGCACGAGAGGAGGCTAAAAATGTCTTTTCAGATACGTATCCGTAACCATGATATTTGTGAATGCTCCAGCCCTATGAATGGCAAAGACGTTCTTTCTAAGGCAAATATTGACGGAGGATCTCATATTGTGGCTTGGCGCGTCAACAATTATCTTAGACCACTAGGCTGGATTGTGGACGATGATGCTGATGTGGAATTTGTTGATACTTCTTCTTTTGAAGGGATGGAAGTCTATCGCCGATCCTTGAGCTTTCTACTCGTTTTAGCAGTGCAGAGAGCTTTAAATAAAAAAATTGTTATTAAACACTCTATAAGTGATGGCTATTACTGGGAGCTTCCAGAAGGGAAGCTAAAAGAAGACGATGTGCTTATTGTAGAGAAAGCTCTTCGCGATCTTGTTAATCGGGATGTTCCTATTACAAGAGAAGTTGTTCCTCTCGATAAAGCACGGCGTATTTTTGAACGTCAGGGAAATCCAGAGAGTGCGCGACTTTTCATGTGGGCAGCCGAAGACCCAGTAGAACTCTATCGTTGCGAAGACAATTACGGCTTTTATTACGCTCCACTCGCTCCATCGACAGGATATCTACGTGTCTTCCAACTGAAATTGTTTTCGCCGGGCATGGTTCTTCAGTTTCCTACTGTGTCGTATCCTAAGCGTATTCCTCCATTCAGGGCTTCTAAAAAGCTTTCTGGAGTTTTTCTTGACTACGCCAAATGGTTGGAGGTATTGGGCCTGAGAACGATGGATAGCTTTCATGCTCGAATAGCCCAAGGAAAGGGACTGGAGCTTGTTCTTATTTCCGAAGCTTTTCATTCACAGCGATTAAGTCGTATTGCCGAGGAAATTGCTTTGCGGGAAAGAGTTAAAATAGTTGCTATTGCGGGTCCTTCTGGATCTGGTAAAACAACGACGGCCAAACGATTGAAAATACAGCTGCAGGTGTGTGGATTGAATCCGACGGTTATTTCTCTTGACAATTACTTTGTTGATAGAGAAAAAACACCTTTGGATGAACATGGGAATCTCGATTTTGAAGTTCTTGAAGCTATAGATCTTGATCTCTTGGAAAAACAGCTTTCTGAACTTCTGAAGGGGAAAGAGGTTCGTGTTCCTGAATTTGATTTTATTAAGGGGGAAAAGTTTGAGGGGCCAACTCTTCGGCTAGCAAAAAATGATGTTTTGATTCTCGAAGGTATTCATGGCCTTAATGAAAAGGTTACAGCTGTTGTTCCCGAAGAAAACAAATTTGGTATCTTTGTGTCGCCTCTAACTGGAATAAACCTTGACGAACACAACAGAACAAGCACTACCGATAATAGACTGCTTCGACGTATGATTCGAGATAACAGAACGCGAGGACATTCAGCAGAGCGGACACTTGATTTGTGGCCTTCTGTAATTAAAGGGGCGAAGGAGTATATTTTCCCTTATCAAAGTCGTGCAGATGCTATGTTTAACTCTTCGTTACCCTACGAACTGGCCATATTGAAGGGGTACGTGCAACCTCTTTTGCAGACAGTATCTGAGTCATCCTCCATGTATGGAGAAGCCCGGCGACTTCTTTCGATGCTGAAATTCGTCCCGCCGCTATCGTCTGAATATGTTCCATCGAATTCTATTTTGCGAGAATTTATAGGGGGCGGATGTTACGAACACTAAAAGGGTAAGTCTAAAGAGGTGCCAAAGATGAAAGTAAAGATGGAAGATGTAGCTAAATTAGCTAATGTGAATAAGGCAACTGTAAGTCGAGCCTTGAAAGGTGATTCCCGCATATCGTCGACGACAAGAGAAAAAGTATGGCAGGCAGCCAAGGCTTTGGGATATCAGCCTGATGCCGTGGCCAGGGGATTATCAAGCAATCGTACCGGGTTGTTAGGAGTTGTTTTTGAAGACCTTTCACGTCCGTGGGTGGGACTTTTTTTATCAGGACTCGACAGAGTCATATCGAGACAGAATTATAGCTTGTTAGTGAAATGTTCAGGGGAGATTTCTTCTCAAAGAAATTTGGTAGCTCGAGATCTTCTTTCGCGTAATGTTGATGGAATTATATGGATAGCTGGATCGACTCCAGATATTTCATTTGAAGGATCTTTTGTTTCAGTTGGAACGGAGAGTCTACTGGGGTCTTCTGTTATGATCGATCTGGAACGTGGTGCTCAAAAACTTCTCAAAATTGCTCAAGGGAGACCCTTTGTTGTTGATGAAGGAGCATCTCCCTTCTTCAAGGGGATAGAAAACTTTTTAGAAAAACCGACGATGAAGAGCGCTCTTCCTATTCATATATTAGATTCAACTCATGAAAAAAATATGATTGGCGGAGGAGAGAATATTGTTCTTTGCGGGTATCCAGATCTCGCCAGAATTTTAAAGTGCTACTGTCTTGATTGGCCTGCTTTTGACCTGGGAGCCATTGCAGGTCGTCTTTCTCTCAACGCTATTCAGGAAAAGGGAGTACGACCTGAAAAAGTCATGGTCGTTCCTCCTCTTTATAGTCCTGATGGGGAAGTTATATCTTTATAAAAAAGCTCTGTAACGGATAACGAGGTAAATGCTGCATAGAATCATTGCTATAAATACACTAAGCATACCTGTCTTCATAAATGCTTTGAAGGTAATGGGATATCCGAAACGATTGGCGACATCTGCAACCACAACGTTAGCAGCTGCGCCGAGGAAGCTACCGTTGCCTCCAAGACAGGCTCCTAGCGCAAGAGCCCAGAAAAGAGGCTCGGAGGGCATGCCCACCTGTCCAGCCAACTCGTCAATAACATAGACAAAAGTTGCCGTAAATCCAATGTTATTTACGAAAGCACATGTTAGGCCTGAAAACCACAGAACGGTAAGTAACGCTGCCATGGGGTGTCCGTGGAGATGGCGTCCTAAAATATTTGAGAGAGCAGAAATAACTCCCGTTTCTTTGAGGGCTCCTACAATAATGAAGAGTCCTGCGAAAAAAATAAGAGTAGGCCACTCTATGTCTTTGTGAATGATCTCGTCTCCGTTGTCTGGAATGATGGCGAGAAGCAAAGATGCTCCCATAAGAGCAATAACGGCTGCTTCAACATGTAAAAATCCATGACTTAAGAAACCAATGAGAATAAAACCAGTTATAATCAGGGCTTTTTTCAAAGTCAGAATATTTTTCACAGCAGCATTCTCATCAACCTTAAGAATTTTCTCATATTCTTCGGGCTGAATTTTGAAGTCTCTTCTATATATGAGGGCAATGATTCCCACAGTAACAAAAAGAACGATAAAGGTAATGGGAGTCAGATTCACAATAAAATCCATAAAAGAAAAGTGGGCATGAGAACCAATAATAATGTTTGGTGGATCTCCAATAAGAGTTGCCGTCCCTCCAATATTCGAAGCAATAGCTTCTGAAATAAGAAGGGGAACCGGGTTGAATTTCATAATATCAGCCAGAGAAAGAATAATAGGGCTGATGAGCAATACTGTCGTGACGTTATCAAGCACACCAGAGAGGACTGCTGTTGTTAAAGTAATGGCAAAAACAGTTATAAGCCAATTACCTTTGGTCATCTTAAGACTTTTAATGGCTATATATTGGAAAATACCTGTTTTTGAGAGGACTCCGACAACAATCATCATTCCCATTAACAGGCCAATAGTGTTAAAGTCGATAAAACGAACAGCGACATCTGCCGGAAGAAGCTGTGTTACCATGAGAAAGGCTGCCCCAAGAAGAGCAGCTACGCTTCTTGAGAGTTTTCCCGTTCCGATAATAGCTAAAATAGTAATAAATATACCTAATGTTATCCAGGCTTGGATTTGCATTTTTCATCATCGCCTCCTGACAAATTTCTCACTATACAACTATTCAGGAATGGCGACAAGAGTGTGAATAACTTGACGCTCACAATCTCTAAGAGTATAAAGAAACAGACAAAAAGCCCCTCTGAGGGGATTCCAATAGGGGAGGATAAATGAATGTCAGATAATGTATGCGGCGAACAATCTTGCGGAAAATCTTCTTGTGAAGGTTGCAGCGGATGCGCTAAAAAGAAAAAGAATGTTGGCCACGTAATAGCTGTTGGTAGCGGTAAGGGCGGAGTAGGAAAAAGTTCCGTATCTTGCTTGTTGGCTGTTGCTTTGGCGAAAAAAGGTTTTTCTGTAGGAATTCTCGATGCAGATATAACGGGACCTTCTGTTCCCAAATTAATGGGAATTTCTGATGCTCCATACGGTACCCCCGAGGGAATCGTTCCTCCAGCTTCTTCTATTTTCAATATAAGAGTTATGTCTGTCAATCTTCTTCTTGACGATCCTACTAAACCAGTGGTATGGCGTGGCCCTATCATTGGAAATGTAATAAAACAGTTCTGGGAAGATGTAGCATGGGATGGCACGGATTTTGTTATAGTTGATCTTCCTCCTGGAACGGCCGATGCGCCTCTCACAGTTATGCAGACTATTGACTTGAACGGTTTCCTCGTAGTTACGTCACCTCAGGAGCTTTCCGTTATGGTAGTGGAGAAAGCTCTCAATATGACTCAAATGATGGAAATTCCACTTCTTGGTGTTATTGAAAATATGAGTTACGTTAAGTGTCCTGATTGTGGAAAAAGGATGGAAGTTTTTGGACCGAGTCACGTACAAGAGATTGAAGAGGAGTTCTCTATACCTGCTCTAGGGCGATTCCCCATTGATCCAGAGCTTGCACGCCTGGCAGATCATGGCGATATAGAGAAATATAAGAATGAAGAGCTTTTTAACTCTCTCGCCGAGGGTGTTTTAAGTCGGTTGGGAGTTTCAGTAGAAGTTTAATTTACGTTGATAATAAGAATGGGAAAGGCAGCTTGAATAAAGTTACCTTTCCCATTATGCTAAATTGCTGTACAAGGCTTGAAGAATTTTTTCCGCAGTCGTTTCTTGATTTCCATTATAAAAGGTAATGCTTGAGTAGACCTGTGCTGTTTCGGCGATATCATATTCTTCACTGACATCCTTCGGAAAATGTGTCAATCGTATAGCTAATTCTTTTGCTCCATTTTGAGGCGTTTCCGGCATAAGGACAAGCACTTCTCTATTGCCCATCCGAAAACAAAGATCACTTTCTCTTACTTTTTCAAATACATAGTTGCAAAATGCCTTGAAAAAATCATCTTCATCATCTGAAGAAAAAAGTCCTGTTTCTGTTTTATGAAAATCCATTTTGAAAAGGGCAGCAGAAAGCCACCGTCGATATCTGTGAGCCCGACTTATCTCTTCAGGAAGACGACGCTCGCTATATTTAAAAGTATAAATTGGCAGATCGGAATCCAATAAGTCTGAAAAACCTTTATGTGGCTCATTATTTTCATTAAGCTCGGAATCCTCGGAAAGAAAGAAAAAAAATGCACCTTCCTGCTGCTTTTGCTGAATATGCCACTCTTTCCCTTTTAAAACCATCTTTTCCGTGTCAAGAGAAATAATTTCTGTGACAATTTTCCCTAAAAGGGATTCTTTTTTTTGATCGATAAGGGAAAGAAAAGCTTCATTAGCATTCGTAATAAGTCCATTCTCATCCGTGACTAGAATAGGTACGGGAATGGTGCAGAAAGAAGAATCATCTGTAAGAACATCTTCTGGTTTCGGTGTGCTCTTGCTGAAATCTACCGAAACATCTGATTCGCGTTTACGAATAATAATGTTGGCGAAAAGTATAAAGCCAACTGTTGATGTTGCCACTCCCACCCAGATCAACGATTCAGGATTTCCTAAATGTTGCGCTAGCATTGTTATCAGCATTCCCTGCGCTAAAAATTGAAGAGGAATATACCCTTCTTTATAATTTTGAGTGACGAAAAAAGCGTAAAGAAACGTACATGTAATATAACTCATAATAAAAAGCGCCCAGAAGGGAAGACTAATAAAATACCTTTCCCCACCTCCAGCTAAGAGTATTGTCCCTATCAAAATAGGAAGGGAAATGAAGGGGGGCAACGTTGACCATGAGAGCATAAAAAGATCCTCCTAAAGTTGGTTTATACCTCGTAGTTAGAGCCGGAAGGGGCCCAATCCACATCGTTTAGAATTTTTCCAAGTGTAAAGGCTGCTTTAAATCCTGTGCAATGACATGGTCTCCAGTATTGCACGGAGAATTTATCCTTGAATTCCGTGGCCGAACGAATAAGAAACTCTTCATTCTGACTTCTGAAATGCATGCCTCCAATAACACTATAAAAATCCCGGGTATTAAAAAGGCGGGAAGCTCGTTCGAGAATATTAACGCTTCCTGCATGTGCACACCCTAATATAATACTATATCCATGAATACCACGAACAACAAGGGAGAGGTCGTCTTCCATCTGATCAGCTTTGAATTCTCCCTTTTCTTCAACAACAAGATCAGAGTCTACTGGAATAAAATCGGTGTTTCTTTCTGAGAGAGGAACAGTGATAGCCCATACCCCTTCTATAATTTCGGCACTATCACCTACTGAATGAAAGTTTACGTCATCTTTTCGAAGAAGACTTCCTGCAATTTCTTTTTCTTTTCCCCTTCGTGCAAATCTTTGCTGATCAAAAAGGGGAGAAGCCCATACGGGAATATTTCCCTCTCGTCTTAAAATTTCGGGTAAACCCCATGTATGGTCAAAATGGCCATGGCTAAGAACCACACCGTCAAGGTTGCCAAGCCGAATTCCGAGGGTGGATGCATTAGGATAGAGGGCCATACCCCTACCAGTGTCAAAAAGCAGATTACCTCTCGGTGTTTCAATGAAAAGGCTTAAACCATGTTCTCCTAAAAGCTTTGATGTTCCGCAATAATCATCTACAACTACAGTTATATTCATCTTCTTTTACGCTCCTTTTCAGGGTGTTTCTCCACATGTTTATTGAATCCATATTTCCTCTTCCGCGGGGAAGGAAAGGCGATAAATTACAGAAAGTTTCTTTTGTTCTCCCGATCGAAGCTTTAGCTTCCACGTGAGAAAACCCTTTTTAGAATCTTGCTCTGTAGGTTGAGGGTCTAGACTTTCTGCACTAACAGTTATTTTCTCTTGAGCTGAAACAGGAATTCTATCTTTAATAACTAACTCTGTTTCGTAGGGTAAACCGTTGGTTACGTTTATAGTATAGCCCTGGGCTAATTTCCCCTTACCCAACCAATTGCTACCTTCTTTAGGGATAATTTCCTCACGTGCCGCAGTAACCGAAGGTGTTTGTCCAAAGGCCAATCTTATTATTTCACCACGTGCAACTTGCGGTACTGATGTTCTGCCTGATCCCACGCCGTCTATAAAGAGGTCCGCTTGTCCAGCAAGCAATGGATCTTCTACTTTTTCTGTAGAGGCTACGATCCAAGCTTGGGGAGAAAGAACGGGAATGCATTCTATAGAAACCGTAATCGGCAAAGAAAGCTCGTTTAACAGCAGCATCGTTTGTGAGTTATCTCCTTCTACATTGCCTTTGGCTGTAAATATACGATCTGTCAGAGTTTCTTCCATAGGTGCAAGGGAAGCTTCATCTTTTGCCGCTGTTTTCAGCATCATAGCATTTTCCATGCTCCGAGTTTGATAGGTGTTTTTTTTAAAATCAGCTATAAGCGGAAATAGCTCTGGCGTTTCCACTGAAGAAATCGGGTAGGCGGTATGTAGTTGTATAGCACCGTCCCATGTCAGCCCCGTATGTTGCGTAACTTTAGCTAGCATTTGTCCTTGTATAGTTTGATCTTTTGTGGAAAGAGACAATATATATTCAGGAGTCCAGCGAGCATAGTTAGACCACGCTTCAATGTAAAGGTCTCCCTTGGCTAATGCTGTATATTCGACGGTAATGACCTTTCCCTGTGTTTGAGGTTTCTTCTCTTCTAGTTCTTTGGTTAGATCGGCAATAATTTGCTTTATATCTTCAATAGCGTTTACTACAGATGTTTGTTCTTCTTCTTTCGCTTCACGGGTTTCTTCTGTTGTTTTCAAATATGAAGACATATTAGAGATAGAAAGATCTGAAGGAACCGCTTTCTCCATAAGAAGAGTAGATTGCTTAAGGGCCATTAATCGGGATTCCAGAACTGAAAGCTCTTTTTTCTTTTCTTCAATCTGATTATACAAAGGGGTAAGCGTAGGGGGAAGCCATTGAGTATTATTTCGTACTTTCACCTGAGAGTTTTTTAAAAGCAGTCCATCTCCTGGAATTACTTTAATGCTTTCGAGTGTAAAAGTATTGGGAAGAATAATTTCTCCCTTTCCATTGACACTTGCTTTTAGTCGTATCTGTGCCCCTCTTGGATAGACGTGAACCTGCTCTATAGCTACATCAGTTGCCCAAAGAGTTGCGCTTGAAATCAAAGTAAAAATGATCGTAAAGCACACCAAAAATAGTTTTTTCATGAAAGAAAAGACCTCCTTTTCTTTTTCAGTTGGCATAAGCGTATAATACAATTATAATGCAATCTCATCATGGAAAAGATGATATCGAATAATCAGGAGGTATGTCCTCATGCTGAAATGCGGTATAGTGGGTTTGCCCCTTTGTGGTAAAAGCACTATTTTTAATGTTATAACGCGGGCTGGAGCGGAAGTAAAGGCTTATGCCAGCGGCAAAACAGATCCAAATAGAGCTATGGTTGCTGTGCCAGATGTTCGTTTTGATAATCTCGTTAAGGTCTTTGAGCCGAAAAAAGAAGCTCCTGCCACTGTCGATTTTGTCGATTTGGCGGGACTCTCAAAAGATGCGAGCAAGGGGGCAGGTGTAGGAAATGCTTTCCTTTCTTTCGTTTCAGAATCAGATGCTCTCGTTCATGTGGTAAGAACATTCGATAATGCCGATGTTCCCCACCCTGAAGAGACAATAGATCCTGCAAGAGATTGGAACATTGTTGAGATGGAGTTGATCTATCGAGACCTTGGCGTTATAGAAAATCGCCTTTCTCGTCTTGCTGCTAAAAAGCGTCTTATGCCTGAAGAGGAAGAAGAGAGAAAACAACTTGAGCGTTGTCAGGCCTTTTTGATGGATGAAAAACCCCTTCGCGAGCTGGGGCTCACTGAAGAAGAGCAACGGAAGTTAAGTGGTTTCGCGTTCCTTACCCTTAAACCAGAGATGATCGTTTTGAATCTCGACGAAACTCAAACAGGAGAAAATATCCCCGGTCTTGATGAAATCCGTTCTATAGCAAAAGAGCGTGGCCTCGGCCTTGTTCAGGTCTTTGGCCGAATGGAAATGGATATGGCTGATCTTTCAGAAGAAGAGCAACAAGAATTTATGGCCGAACTTGGCATTGAAGAGGCTGGGCGAAACAGGCTGATACAAGAAGCTTATAGTCTGTTGGGATTGATTTCCTTTTTCACGACAGGTAAGGACGAAGTCAAAGCTTGGACTTTGAAGAAAGGTTCAACTGCTGTTGATGCGGCTGGGGCTATTCATTCGGATCTGGCGAGGGGCTTTATCCGTGCTCAGGTAGTTCATTATCAGGATTTTATCGATTTCGGTTGCTCCTTGTCTGCATGTCGTGATAAGGGGGTATTACGCCTCGAAGGAAAGGATTATATCGTACAAGACGGAGATATGATCGAAATTCGATTTAACGTATAGAATTTTTATTCTGTTTTTGTTCTATGTTAGAATGAATAACTGAATTTTACGAGAAGAGAGGAGGATCGACACATGCCAATGCAGATTAGTCTTGATGAGCTTTTAAGTGCCTTACTTGCTCGTGTAGACGGTATGGCTATGAACGAAGAAAATCTGAAAAGTCGTTTGAACATCATCTTCAGAGTTCTCTATAAAAAAGGGCTCATTACAGACGATGATGTTGTCGAGTCCATTCGTGATGAGCATCGCTTGATGAAAGAACTGGGTCTCATAAAAGAAGAGCCGGAAGATGAAGTCGTAAATGCTATTGCTGATAGCATTTTGCTTTGGATTAAGGGAGACTCAGAGAAGCTGAAAGAGCAGATTAAAGAATATGAAAAGAAGATGCAGGAAGCTGCTATGGAAGAAGCACGAAAACCGAAGATTGACGTAGCTTCACCTCAGATGTTGCAGCAGCTCGATAAGATGAGTGGTAACTCGCGGCAGGGTGGCGGAGGGAAGCTCATTATCTAGTTAAAAGTGATTATCTAGTTAAAATGAATACGAAAAGCGGGGAAGAATATTTCTTCCCCGCTTTTTTAGATCTTTTTGTTGACATCCATTTTTTGAAGCAGCGTTATTCTGAAGATTTCTATTTTGCTTCTTTTATAACTTTCTCAAGTTCTTTTATGAGGCTGTTAATTTTAGCGCTGCTTGCTCGTTGTTTCAGAGCTTGTGCAGCGGTTGTGGGTTTTCCCCAATATACTGTATTTGCATTTTCGTCAACATTGATTGCCGCGCCTTCAAGAGACATCCCAGCAAAAAGCCCCTTGGCAATAGAGTAGCTGTAGATAGAAGCTTTAAGCTTAATATCTGTTCCAAGTTCACCTCGACGTCCCACTGGGCCGGCAGCAACTCCGAGATCCCCACCGAGTTTAACGTTGTTTCCCATAAACCCTTCAAGACCTCGTTCATTGGTAATAACAAGAACCAGACCTATAGATTCTGCTCCGATTTGCAATCCCCACGAGGCTCCTGCTATTGTTGCAAAACTGGGTCCATACCATCTTCCTGTAGCGGCATCTCTTTTGAGCACAAGTCCTTCGCCATATTTCCCCCCAAAGACAAACCCTGCCTTGATCACTGATGGAAATATAGCTACTCCCTTTGCACGCTCTAACAAATCGGCCATAGTTCCAACATCTGATTGTTCTTGCATCTCTCTGAGAAGCTTAACAGAGCCAGAAATTCTTTCTTCTGGAGTTTTAGCCCAGGCAGCCTGAGAAAAAATACCTCCGCAGCTCAACAGAGCCAGGAGGATGAATACCCCTATTATAGAATGTAGGTTCCTCTCTTTCTGCAATGTCATCTTTATCTCTCCTTTCACGATATCTTCTTTATCTTAGAATCTGCTTCGTCTATATTATTCGCATGTTTTCTTTTGTGCAAGAATCTAAAGAATTGACGGAGCTCCACTTTTTCGCGTACACTGACTAGATATATATAATATTGATTATAAGGCTGGAGGTACCCTATATGTCTTATTCAGAAATGAAACAAATTGAAGAGTTACTTGAAGAAGCGTATCAAAGTGAAGAGATAGAAGAAATAGCGCGCATCACCCGGCAGATTCTTGAGCTTGATCCCGAGAATCCAGAGGCGTTAATGCTCCTTGCCGATACGTTGGAATACTCGGAAGAAAAGCTCGAACTTTTGCAGCGTGCACTAAAGCCCATGCGCAGCATGATGGAAGAAGCCGGACTTCTCAATAGCGAGGAGCTAATGGATGAAGATGAAGGACTCATCTATATTGGTCTTTTACAACGTTTAGGATTTGCTTTGCTCTCTGAGGCACACATAGAAGAGGCTCTTGGTGTCGCAGAAGAGATCATTTCGTACGACCCTGAAGGACTTACCCTCGGAAAAACACTTATGTATCGTTGTCTTGTAGAGCTTCAGCGTTTTGGCGAAGTTCTGGAAAGAGCAATGAAAGACGAGGAAGTTTCACCTGCTCGTCAACATTCGATTGCCATAGCTACTTTTATGCTTTCAGGTGCAGATAACGCTTCGTATAAAGCTCTTTGGGATGCATTTAAAGTCGGACCAGATATTCCTCTTTATATATTGGGTTACGTTCCTGAGCCTGACCTTGATTCTATTGATGAACAGCAGGAAGAAGATTACAATTTTTCTATACTCTTCGAAGACGCCTGGACAATTTCACAAGAACTTGCCAATTGGCTTGCTTCTGCGACTATTCTTTTTGGAATGCTTACAGGCCGCTTCCTTGAAGAAGATAAAGAAAATTTCCTTGTACTTATGGATTCCCTTGGAATCACTTCTTTCTATGAGAAGGCAACGCAGGACATGGGGTATGACGTCGATGCTCTTGACGCTGAATCCTTTGACACAACTGTTTTAGATATGCTGAGGTCAAACGTCTACCTTCCCCTAAAATAAAAAATGGAGGGGTGGCGCCGTGTTAGAAGATTTTTCTCAACACGTATTAGACATAGCGGAAAACAGCATTAATGCGGGAGCTACGTGGGTTGATATACGCATAACGGAAGATCGTAAGGGGGGATGGTTTCTTTTCGAGGTAAAAGATAATGGAAGAGGAATGAATCAAGAGGTTTTGCGTGTTGTAACAGATCCTTTTTATACAAGCCGCACAACGCGCAGGGTTGGGCTGGGTCTACCTTTTTTAAAACAATTAGCCGAATTATGTGATGGAAAATTGGTTATAGAGTCTGCTCCCGGAAAGGGCACCTGGGTGCGGGCCAGTTTTCGCTATGACCATATAGATCTTCCACCGCTCGGCAATATTCCAGCATCTTTGATCTCCCTCCTCATTGCATATCCCGAAGTACAGCTGATCTATCGCCACAATCTCAATGGTAGAAATTTTACTTTTGATAGTTTTGAACTAAATAATGTCTTGGGGGATATAAGAGAGGTACAGAATCCATCAATAGCGCGCTGGCTTCAAGAGTATTTTAAAGAGAGTATAGAAACCTTACGTCAGCATTGATCTTTAGGTTTTCTGGAGGAGTGATACAGTATGAACTACAAGTCGCCCTTTGAATTGGCGAAAATGGCTTGTTCGACATCACAAACAAAAATATCATGGAGCATCAGGCAAATGCTCTTACTTGGAATACTAGCCGGAGCATATATTGGCTTTGGCGGTTGGCTCATGACATGTGTAACCTATGATATCCCTGGTGGGATGGGGAAATTTATGGCAGGATTTGTCTTTTCAGTCGGCCTTATTCTGGTAGTTATTGGCGGAGGAGAACTTTTTACCGGGAACTGTATGATGCCTCTGGGTGCCATGGTTGGATGTACACCTATGAAGAGTATTCTGCGCGCTTGGTTTTGGGTTTACGTTGCGAATTTTATAGGGGGCACACTTGTAGCTTTTCTTATCTATAGCACAGGCTTATGGAATGGCCCCATTGGGGCCAAAACACTTTCTATTGCAGCTGGGAAGATGAGTTTGCCTTTCGGACAGGCTTTTTTCAGGGGAGTACTTTGTAATTGGCTTGTTGTGCTTGCTGTATGGTTAAGCATGGCAGCAACGGATGTCACTGGCAAAATATGGGCTATTTTCTTTCCTATAATGGCTTTTGTAGCCTCAGGTTTTGAACACTCTATTGCAAATATGTACTTTATGGGAATGGGGCTTCTTTTAAAAGGAATGCCGTCTTTAGTGGCAGCTGCACATCTTACGGAAGCTCAATTACATGCTATTTCTCTAGGCGGCTATTTTAAAAACCTTATTCCCGTAACATTAGGAAATATCGTTGGTGGTGTTCTTTTTGTCGCTGTTTTTTATTTCCTTATATTTAAAGAGAAGCTACGGGCGTCGGAATAGTGTTTGTTGAATAAAATAACGAATATATGAATATTGTTGCCGTTAAAGGAACCTGTGAAAGCAGGTTCCTTTCTTTTTGATTAAAGATTATTTATTCATTGAATATATTGACTGTCATACAATAGGTGCTAAAATGAAAAGAAATTATTTTTTACATCAAAAAACGATAATTTATTTTCATTTTTAAAAACTTTAGTTCCTTCAAGTTCAGAAAATCTCTCTATCCAACAAAGAAAGGGATGTTAAGAAATGAATAAAAATGTACTAAAGCTCATAGAAGAACGTTATGAATCACTTTCAAAAACCCATAAAAAACTTGCAAATTACATTCAAGCGAACATTCATGACTTACCCTTTCTTTCTATAAACGAACTAGGAGATCGAGCTGGTGTCAGTATTGCCAGTATCACTCGTTTTACACGAGAAATATCTTTTGCAGGGTATGCTGATTTCCAAAGAAGTTTAAGTCAATTAGTGCAGAAGGATATAACGCCCTTTCATTCTTTGAAAAGTTTAATACAGGAAGATTCCAACGGAAGTTTTCTAATGCAGACTATAAAAAATAATGCGTATGCTCTTGATACGCTATACAACGAAAATTTAGAGAAGAGCTTCGAAATTGCAATTCAAAAAATACAGAAAGCGCGAAAAATATATATTATCGCTTCCCGTTCTTCATATTCTGTTGGGTACTACCTCTATTTTATGCTTCAAAGATTTCTCGATAATGTTTGTCTTATTAATGGAGTAGGCGATCTTTCTAATCATTTACTCTATGTTGAAAAGACGGACTGTCTTATTGCCGTGAGCTATACTCGCTATACGAAAACTACATATAAAGTGGTAAATCATTTCTTTTCCAAAGGTTGTAATGTAATTTCTATAACAGATACTCATACCTCCCCTATTGCATTGAAATCATCGCAAATATTGCTTGCACAAAATACAGCTTCTTATTCTCTTGTGGGTGCAATGACGCTTGCAAACTGTTTAGTTGCGGCATTAGCCAAAGCAAATCTTCCAGAATCATTAGAACGAATGAAACAACAGGATCAGATAGCGCTCGAAAATGGTATCTATCTTTAGTCTTTAATTTCTTATTTCTATGTTCTTACTCTTCAGCATAAAAGTGCTTGGCCTTAATAACCGCATGGGGCTGTGGTTGACCATCGTACTTTATGACTAAATACAACTTGAGGAGGTTATAACATGATTCTTGGGTTACCACCAATTTTAGGTTTTCTCCCTCTCTTGCTTTATATCGTTTTAATGCTTAAAGGCAAGGACATGAATTTATCGGTGTTGGTTTGTGTTATTCTTGGGGCTATTTTGACTGGAGAAAGTATTACTGGTTTCGGTGCCGTATTACAGCAATCGTTAAGTTCCTTTTTATCTTTAATAGGTTTTATTATTGTTCTGGGGGCAGGTCTTGGGGAAGTCTTAACAGAAACCAAGGTTGCTCACAATATTGTGTATCAAGTTGTTGGCAAAGCAAGACTTAAATCGAAGAAACAGGCTATTTTGATTGCTATGCTTACATCTACCGGGTTGGTTAGCATGCTCGGAACTCTCGCTGGTTCAAATGCTATTATCGCCCCTATCCTCATCCCCATTGTGGCCAGTCTTGGTGTTACTCCCAATACCCTTGGCGTAATTATGCATGGTGCAGGTGCGACTGGTTTATACATAGGTCCCTTTGTTCCTCCTGTAGTAACCATCATGGGATTAACTGGAATAGGATATTGCGAATATCTTATGACAGCAGGAATACCTCTTGCAGTCATAGTTTGGGGAAGTACCTTCTTCATGGCTTGTCGAACTCAAAAACTTACAGAAGGAAAGTTTTCTTATAGTGAAGAAGATGCAGCCAAGACAGATTTTGTGGTAACTCCTCAAATCAAACGCGCCACAATTGCTTTTGCTATCGCCATGGCTGTAATGCTTACCTATGGTATTTTTGCGAAGGCAGGAGCTTCCTATGCCATTGTCGTTATGCTAACAGCTGCTTTAGTCACTGGAGTAGCTGCTGGTATGAGCCTGGATATGGCACTTAAAACTCTGGTTAAAGGGAGTTCTAAAATGTATTGGATGTTCTTTATGTTTGTTTTGTTTGATCCCTTCCTGAATTACGTTGCCAAATCTGGTGCTTTTGATGCGATAGCAAGCTATATCCAGCCTTTGATTGCCGCAGGCGGAGAGGTTGCATTCATTATGCTTAGCTCTCTTATTGGAGTTTTCGGGATTTCTGGCGCTGGTGTTGCTCAAGCTCAAATTACTCATGAACTCTTTTTGCCCTTGGTAAAGAGTTTGCATATCAGCATGGATATGTGGGCTTTAGTAGTATTGGTTGCTTGCCAGGTTACTTTTTTTGTTACGCCTACTGTTGATATGGTTGGCCAAATGGGGCTAGCTCGATCTAAAGATCTAAAAGCCATGCTTAAAAATGGCTGGCTGTTAACGATCATTACATTTGCTTTTGTTTTTGTTCGTGCAGTGCTTTACGTTATGAAGTAAAAGATAAAACAAGGAGGCAGAATAATGGTTAATTTTGCATTGTTGCAGACGGATATTAAATTTTGTGATCCAGAGTATAACCATTCACACGTAAAAGAAATGATTGATAAGGCCATGTCTGCTCAAAAACGTCCGGATATGATCGTTTTACCCGAGGATTGGAGCACAGGTTTTTCTGATGAGATGTTTCACCATATGGAAGATTTCATAGAGCCGATTGATGGTCCTTCAGTAACTCTTCTTAAGGAGTGCGCTAAAAAGCATAACGTATGGATTCTTGGTGGATCTATTGGAACACAATTTGAAGATGGAATGCGCAATACTGCTTTTCTTATCAATCGTAACGGTGAGATTGTAGGGGATTATAGCAAGATGCATTTATATAGCGATATGGACGAAGACGTTGCCTATAAGCATGGAACTGATATGAATGTATATGATACCGAGCTTGGAAAAGTGGGGATCGCTATTTGCTATGATCTTCGCTTCTGTGAACTTTTCAGAACATATGCCTTACGTGGGGCAGATGTAGTGATTGAGACTTCCGATTTTCCTAATCCAAGAGTAAACCATTGGAGAACTCTCCTTTTAGCTCGTGCTATTGAAAATCAGATGTTTATTATTGCATGTAATCGTGTGGGAGCTAGTCCTATGGGGACCTATTGCGGACATTCCATGATTATCGATCCGTGGGGTGAAGTTATTGCAGAGGGTGGGGATCAGGAAGAGATTGTTACGGGAAGTGTTGATTTTTCAGAGACACAGAAAATTCGCGATACAATTCACATGTTCCGTGACAGACGGCCTCAAAGTTACCCTGACGATATGTGGAAAACTAATCGTTAAGCCACATTGAAAGGTATGTAGTACTAATAATGACAGAGTGTATTAAACGAATCGTACAAGAGAACATTAATGACATTGTTGAGTTACGACGACTTATTCATCGCTATCCAGAGCTTGGAGGCAAAGAGATAGAGACGACCAAACGGCTTCAAGCTTTCTTTAAGTCGCGAGGTTTAACTCTTCATCCTATTGCAGATTTAACAGGAGGGTATCTATTTATAGACGCAAAAAGTAATAAAACCATCTGTTTCCGTGCCGATATAGATGCTCTTCCAATTGTTGAAGCCACTGGGGCGTTGTTTACTTCCGAAAGCAAGGGCACGATGCATGCTTGTGGTCATGATGTACATACTGCTGTAGCAGCAGGTGTTGCATTAACTCTTGAAAAGTTAAAAGAATCTTTGAAATGCAACGTTATTGTGCTTTTTCAACCTGCAGAGGAGTGCAACCCCATTGGGGGAGCTTTGCCCATAATAGAGACAGGCTTTTTACGTGGGAATAACATTTGCGAGATGTACGGACTCCACGTATGGCCCTCATATCCAGTAGGAGAAATAGCACTCAAAACAGGAGCTCTTATGGGGTCTTCAGATCGGTTCGTAGTGGAGATACACGGCAAAAAATCTCATGCTGCAGAACCACATAACGGTGTAGATTCCATATCAATTGCTTCTGAGATAATTAACGCCCTTGTGCATAAAATTAGAAGGGAACTCAACCCATTTGACGTATTTCTTATCTCTATTGGATCAATATCGTCTAATGGAAGATACAATATAATTTGCGATAACGTTAAATTAGAAGGAACAATTCGCACCGTTTCAGAGCCAGTACGAGACTTTGTTCACAAGAGAATTTGTGCCCTCTCAGAGAGTATCGCCGCATCATATTGTGGAAGAGCTGATGTAGAAATTCATCGAGGCTATGACGTTGTTCAAAATGATTTCAAGTTAACAGAATCATTCGTAAATTTTGCACGTATGTCATTGGGGAATGAGAAAGTACATCAACTCGACGAACCTTCTTTAATAGGAGAAGATTTTTCACGTTATAGTCAAGAAGTTCCATCTCTATACTTCTTTATGGGGTGTGAAAATGACTATCCTTTGCACAGTGATCATTTTTTGCCAAAGGAAGAAGTCATTCAACAAGGGGTAGAGCTTGTTGCAGGGTACCTTCTACAGCGGCAATAGACGTACATAAGGTGTAAGTTTATGCTATAATTTAGTTGAATAAAGATGAAAATGACCCTGCGATGTACGTGATCATGCACTTAGTCTTGAGCCAACACTCGATCTCAGTAGGGTCGGACGTTCGGGCCGGCGGAAGAGATGGGTGACCATCACCAACGCTAAGGCGCGACAGACCTAATCATACTAGGGCCGGGTCAAGACGACCATGACACGGCATTGCGGGGAGGCGTAAAGGGGCGCAGGTTAGCTTGCGTCCCTTTTTAATTTAAAATTGTTGTGTTTGACAGGAGGCTTCATTATATGAAGACTATTTGTCCCCCCTTTTGGCACCCTATAATTAGCGAGGGCTTTATTCTTGATTGGGATGGCGTTCTCGCCGATACTCGCCTTGATTTCTCACAAATTCGGATGAAATATTTCAATGGACAGTCAGTTCCTATAATTGAGGGAATGAAAACTCTTGCAGAAGATAGAAGACAAGAGTTATGGCATGATATTTATACTCTTGAGATGGAAGGAGCAGAACAAGCTACTCCTGTTGAACAATCTGTCGAATTTGTGAATTGGCTTAATAATCATGATATCCCATGGGTTGTTGTCTCTCGAAATTGTATGGATTCCATACGTTTAGCTGCTGAAAAAATTAAGTTTCCACTTCCCTCCAAAGTGTTTAGTCGTGATGATGGACCTGTTAAGCCCGATCCGAAAGCCCTTTGGCTTGCTGCAGATATGCTAAAAGTTCCTGCTGAGAAGTGCGTAATGGTGGGAGATTTTGTTTATGACCTCATAGGAGCAAGAAGAGCTGGAATGAGGGCTATTCTGGTAGAACGTCCACGAGTTGAATGGCAGCATTGGGCTGATGTTGTCTTTCCTACTATGGGCGATTTTTTAAAGGATCTTTGCTCTCCTTCTCCGCTTGTTCCATGGGAATATACCTCATTGGTAGAAGAAAAAGGGGAAAAGTGGCTTTTCCAGACGTGGCAGCTCTCATTGCAGGTTCCAGATGATATTCCTAATATTTGCAGTTTTTGTGAAGAGGCAGCTCGTCTTGGCATTGGAAAGCTTGTTGTTACTCCCGATGTTGCTCTTTCTGTGGAACAGTGGAAGAATTGGCCAGGGTTGTCTTCTGCCTATCTTGATGTTGATCAGGTAACGGTAATACACGAAACAGTACGACGACGGTACCCTTTTATTACCGTTTATGAAGGAAGCGACGGTATTCAGCTTTCAGGAAATGTCGCTTCAATGGAAAGCGAATTGGAGGATATTGTCTTATGAGTTCAAACTCTCATTCTTTATGGGAGCGTCCCTTAGCAGATAGAATGCGTCCTGCACATCTTGACGATTTTGTAGGGCAGGAACACCTTCTTGCTTCAGGGGCACCGTTACGCCAGATTTTGCAAAGTGGCAAGGTACCAAGCTGTGTGCTTTACGGGCCTCCTGGAGTAGGAAAGACTACCCTTGTGCGTCTCATGGCGACAGAAACAGAGCGTAGCTTGCTAGAAATCAATGCTGTGTCAGCGAAAGTATCAGAACTTCGTGATCTTGTAGAGGAAGCGAAAAATCTCAAAATTCTAAGTGGTTATGCTGCTATTGCATTTGTTGATGAGATTTATCATTTTAATAAAAGTCAACAAAATGCCCTCCTTCCGTCAGTAGAGAAGGGGGACATTATTCTTGTTGGAACCACAACAGAAAATCCATGGTTTGAAATTAATAAAACCCTTCTATCCCGACTTATTGTTTTTCAGCTTAAGCCTCTAACGGAAGATAATCTTGTTGCTATATTGCAGCGTGCACTTATAGATGAAGAAAGGGGCTTAGGCGTTCTTAAACTTGCCGCATCAGATGACGTGATGCGTGTTTTGGCTAAAATGGCAGGTGGTGATGCTCGCCAGGCTTTGACTCGTCTAGAGTTTATCGCTTCATCTGCTGCTACGTCTGGTGCTTCTGAAATTACTATGGAACACATAGAGAGACTTGTTCCGTCGGCGTCAATTCGTTTTGATCCTAAAGCTGATGATCATTATGCCATTATTTCAGCTCTCATAAAAAGTTTACGTGGCTCAGATCCTGATGCAGCAGTCTATTGGCTAGCGCGACTTTTAGAGGGCGGAGAAGATATACGCTTTATTTGTCGCCGCCTCATGATTTTTGCTGCAGAAGATATTGGGCTTGCTGATCCCCATGCACTGCAAATATCAGCAGCTGCTTCTTACGCTGCCGATATGACGGGGCTTCCAGAAGCACGAATTATTCTCTCAGAAGCTGTTATTTATTTGGCGGCATCTCCTAAAAGTAACAGTGCATATATGGCAATTAATAATGCTATCCAATCTATACAGAAAGGGAACCTGCAAGAGGTTCCAGAATGCTTAAAGCCAGGTGGAAAGGGCTATATCTATCCTCACGATGATCCACGACATTGGGTTCCTCAACAGTACGTTCTTTCGCCTCAACGTTATTATTTCCCAGGCAATTTGGGAAAAGAGCGGGCTTTTCACGAGCGGTTAAAAAAATTCTGGCGACGTTTCTCTAGTGATGATGAAAAATAAGAAGAGGTCGGAGGGCGATGGAGTATGCCGCGACCCCTTTTTAACGGTTAATCTTCGTTAGTATAATCTTCGGGATGTAATTTTAGGAAGGTTAAGAGACTCTTCTTCGTATCTTCTATATGCTCACTCATCTCAGCCTTTGCTTTGTCGCAATCTCCAGCAAGAACTGCATCGATAATTGAAAGGTGCCCTTTCAAAAACACACTCAATGCAGTTGGTTCTGACTGCATTGAATAAGGACGGCAGAGGTTAATAAGATCGACGATATTATTAAGAGTTCGATGTAAATATTTGTTCCCGCTACACTCATAAAGAAAACAATGAAAGCGGCGATCTTCTGACAAATATTCCTCATGTGGTGTCTTGCTTGACATCTCTGAGAAAACCTCGCGAAAAAGTTGTAACTCCTTTATCGGCGGATTTTCGCAAACATTTTCTATCGCTATTACTTCTAATGCTTGACGTAATTCATAAAGGTCTGCTGCATCTTTTAAAGAAGGAAGGGTTACGAAAGCACCTCTCCGAGGAGTTAAAGTGATAAGTCCAGTTTGACTCAACTGCCGTATAGCCTCTCGTACGGGAGTTCTTGAAACAGCTAATTGCTCAGCTAACTCAATTTCGGAGAGTTTTGAGCCAGGTTTAAAAATTCCGCTTACTATTGCATCTTTTAATCTTTCATAAACAATCTGTCTTAACCCTTGGTTAGTTGCAGGGGTCAGTGGTTTGTGGTCCATAGTCACAGTCCTCCTCAAAACCTAGCACTTTGCACCCATTATACACCATGGAAGCATTCTTATTAGTCTATTCGTTCTATTCTGTTTATTGGCAACTATTAGCCTCTTCTTCTTGACGAGTTACATAGTCGTACCACAGTGATAGGGCGTAAATAACATCTGAAAGCCTATTAATGTATGAATAACTATCTTCTTGTAATTCTTTAGTGCGGAAAAGTTTTACGGCTAAACGTTCAGCCCTTCGAGCTACGGTTCGTGCGACGTGCAACGCGGCCCCTGCCTTTGAGTCGCCGGGTCTAATAAAACGGAAAGTTTCACCTGTTATCTTTCCAACTTTACCAACAATAGCTTCGAGATCTGAAATGTTCGGGCATGGTAACCCGGGGAAAAGTGCTAAATGCCCCATTAAAATTCCCATTTGTTGCTCAAGCCAGCAAAGAGTTTCGCAAATTTCTTCATTCTCACAGAATGCCCGGGCCATCCCAACATGGGCCTGACATTCATCAATAGTTCCGTAAACTTCTACGCGTAAATGATCTTTAGGAACACGTTCTCCATTACCAAGGCTAGTTTCGCCAAAATCGCCCCCTTTAGTTGTAATCCACGTTTTGGCCAACCTTGTTCCCCCCCTCTGTAAAGAATTCGCTCCTTGGGCACATTATACACAACATCGGGAAAGATGTAACTATTAAATCTCCATAAAATTGGAGACGTAACCCATAATTTCTGTTAATCTATAGCGCGGTAGTCTTAAAAAATAACTGTAGGAGATAACATATATGTCTGGGTTGCGCCGTAGATTGCTTCCTTTTCTTGAAACTGTTTCTCAGTCTTCTTCTACCAGGGATATGTGGATTCTTACCCTTGGTAATTCAATAGGGCAAATAGCGTTACTTGCGACTATGCCCTTCGCCTCTCGATTGTATTCTCCAACAGACTATGGGATGTTAGCCCTTTATTCGTCCATACTCTTAACAGGAGTAAGTCTTTCAGGTTTGGCCTACCATCAGGCAATACCAATCCCTTCCAGAGAAGGAGATGGAACGGCCCTTTTTATCCTCAGTATTATTATAGAGGTAGTCTTAGTAGCCCTTTTCAGTTTCCTTTTTGTTGTGTCACGCCCATTTTTTAAAGGTATCCAGCCAACGGGAGGTATAAGTTTTTGGTTTTTCCCTATAGGCATTTTATGGGCAGGTATGTATAAAATTATTACGAGCTGGTGCACTCGGGAAAAGAGATTTAGCGAACTAGCTCTTTCGAAGGTTATTCAAGGGATTATGAGTAGTTTTGTGACTTTAGGTATGGGATTGGCTTTTTTGCGCCCCTTGGGTCTTATAGCTGGATATATGATCAGTCAAGGAATGGGCGTAATCTATCTTTTAATTAAGACCTTTTCGTGGCGTCAACTTAAAGCTGCTTCACCAGAACGTTTACGTTACGTTGCTGCAACCTATCGGCGGTTTCCTCTTTATAATACGTGGTCAGATCTTATGAATACCCTTAGCAGCCAGCTTACTCCGCTTATTTTGACTTCTGTCTATGATGCACAGGTTACAGGCTATTTTGCTCTCTCGTTTCAAGTGATCAACCTTCCCATGTTTTTTATTGGAATGGCCGTAAGACAAGTGTTTTTTCAACAGGCAAGCCGGGCGGTACATAATGGAACACTCGCCGAACTCACTCGATCTACCTTTAGAAGGCTTTTTTGTATAGGTTTTGTGCCCTTCTTTCTTCTTACGCTTTTAGGGCCACAGATTTTTTCTTTTCTCTTCGGGGAACTTTGGTATATGGCGGGAGTTTACACGCAATGGATAGCACCATGGTTCTTTATCGTTTTTTGTACAGCTCCTCTTTATAGCATTCTTTATATTCTTGAAAGACAGCGTCAAAATACAATTTTTCAGGCTGTGATTTTGGTCTCTCGTATTGGGGCGCTTTACTTAGGAGTTTTTTGCGGAGGTGCCGTGTGGTCAATTGCTATCTTTGGAGTGGTAGGGCTTGTATTATGGCTCTTTCTTCTATGTTGGATAATACATTTAAGCGGAAACACCGTTAAATCGATGTTTTAAGCTTGAAACTTCAACTTCTGTAAGGGGCCATAGTTTGCTTCCTGATAACGTGATAAAGTGAATGGCGGGAATCCCAGTCCGTATGATTGGCTCCCGCCAATTCAAAGATAAATGGGCTCACCCTGTCCAATAGTAGTGGCGGAATGGAAGTTGCGG